>CAZCRV010000054.1:0-10966 GCA_964501175.1 uncultured Clostridium sp. | reverse complement strand
GCGATGCTCGCGCTTTTGTCAAAGTGTAAATTCTCCGTTAAGGACATCACCCATTTGCGCGGGCGGTTTTTTGTTTGAAATAAGTGTTGCAATATTGAAAGTATTGTGATATAATATAAATAACTATAAGCGAAGGAAGTTTTTTATGAAACTGATTGCATTTCCCGAGTGCGGGAAGATCGTCAATACACACGGCGTAATGGGCGCTGTCAAAATAGAATCCTGGTGCAATACCCCTGCGGTACTGGCAAAGCTCAAGCGTGTTTATCTGCCCAGCAAAGACGGCATGAAGGAGATCCGCGTCAATCGTGCATCCGTGTTCAAGCAGTTTGTGATCGCCGAGCTGGAGGGCGTGACTACCGTCGACGTGGCTAACGCGCTGCGTGGTAAGATTCTTCACGCGGCAAGAGAAGACTTGCATATCCCCAAGGGTGAGTATCTGATTGCCGAGCTGATCGGGCTTGACGTGGTGGACGTACAGACAGGTAAGGTCTACGGACAGCTGACCGACGTGCTGGATCAGGGACCTGCGGATATTTACGTAGTCAAGACCCCTGACGGTGAGCGCATGATGCCTGTCGTGCCCGAGTTTGTCAAGGGCATTGACGAGCAGCGCGGTATTTTGGTCGCTCCCATCGGCGGTATGCTGGAGGATTGACGATTTATGCGATTTGATATTATGACGCTGTTTCCCGACCTGGTGAACACCGTACTTGGTGAGAGCATCATCGGCCGCGCGCAAAAAAGCGGCGCGATCGAGGTGCACACGCATCAGATCAGGGATTATTCCGAGGACAAGCACCGTCGCGTGGACGATACGCCCTACGGTGGCGGAAAGGGCATGCTGATGGCAGCCCCGCCCATATACAATTGCTTTCAGGGTGTGCTGCACAAGCAGGTCGAGGAAAGCTTTACAGGCACGCGGCGCGTGATCTTCTTGTCTCCCGCGGGCAAGGTGCTGACCCAAAAGAAGGCCGAGGAGCTGGCAGAGTACGACAATCTCGTGCTTTTGTGCGGGCATTACGAGGGCATTGACTGCCGCGTGATCGACGAGATCGTGGACGAGGAGCTTTCAATCGGCGACTACGTGCTGACCGGCGGCGAGATCCCCGCTTGCATTTTAGTGGATGCGGTATCGCGCCTTTGCGAGGGCGTGCTGGCAGACCCCGAATGCTACGAAAAGGAAAGCATTTCCTCGGGGCTTTTGGAGTATCCCCAATATACAAGACCTTATGAATGGCACGGTGTGACGGTGCCCGACGTGCTGATCTCGGGACATCATGCCAATATTGAAGCGTGGCGGACGCAGAAGGCCACCGAAAAAACCGAACGGGTAAGACCCGATCTTTTGCAAAAGAACGACTGAAAGGAGGGAATATCTTGATAGAGCAAAATGGTGCGTCAAAAAAAGAGCAGGTAGGCTCGTTGTTTTTTCATTTGTTTCACCGATTTTCCTTATGGTTCTATACGATTTTGTGTAACTGTCTGCCTGCAAGATTACTGACCTCCTACCATACGCTTGAGCTACGCTGGGTGTATATTTACACACGCGTGTTTGGCGCACCGGACGGCAGGCTGCGCAGAAGATTACATACCTCTCGTCTGGCTGTTGCGGGCTTTCTTGAAAACAGCAAGCTTTTGAACGTGCTTGACAGGATCATCCGTTTTCTGATCCGTTGTCCGCTCAACGTGTTCGGTACGTTTTTCCTGATCCACGGATTTTTGGGCGCGGCGATTTATTTTGTGAGCGATCACACTTATGCGGACGATATTGGTTGGGGCATTTCCGGTATTGCGATTGCTATATGCTCGTTGCCCCTGCTTTGCAGCAGTAAGTCTTTATACAACGCAGCATTTGGCAGCCGCATCCTGGGAAAGATGCTGAGATCTTATCTGGGTCTTGAGCCCATGCAAAAGGGACAGGACAAAAAATCCCGTGGGGGAATCGGTTTGGTTTATGCAGCGCTGGTTTTGGGCGTTGCTTCGGGTGCAACTACGTACGTCTGGCACCCCGCAACCGTTCCGGTTGTGCTTGTGCTGGCGGTATTGGCGGTTTTGGTGCTGTATATTCCCGAGGCGGGCGTGATGCTTGCCTTGGCCACCTTCCCGTTTTGGTGGGTCACGGGGCAATCTGCCTTGTGCGCCATTATGATATCGGGAATTACGCTGATCAGCTTTGTCAATAAGCTTGTGCGCGGAAAACGCGTGCTGCATATCCACTTGCTTGATTTGTTCGTGCTGATTGTGTGCGGTGTATTTGTCACGCACGGAATCTTTACGCGCGGAGGTCTGACCTCGCTTTTGTACGGCCTGGGCTATACCTTGCTGATTGCTATGTATTTCCCGGTGATCAGCCTGATGAGATCCGAGGCGTGGCTGAACAGATGCTACCGATTGCTGGCGGCTTCGGGCGCGGTGCTCTCGGTGCTCAGCGTGCTGCCGTTTGCAGCTATCCTGGAATTTTTGGATATGATTTTCAAGCGCGTGGATTTCTCTGTGATAAGCGAGCTGTTTGATTATTACGATGCCTTTTTCGGAGAGACAGCGTTTGTCGGTGGGCTTTTGCTGATGCTTTTGCCCGTGATGCTGACCGAGTTTATCCGTAAGAGAAGTCTTACGGGGTATTTTTGGAATATTGCATGGATTGCGATCGGTTGCCTTGCGGTGTTTGCCACCATGCATATCGGTGTGTGGGCCGGACTTGGTATAGGGCTTGTGCTGTTCTTCTTTATGTACAGCTACAAGTCGCTGAGCACAAGCATTCTGCTGGCCTTTCCGGCGGCATGCGGCATTGCTTGGTTTGGCGAGCTCAACCGCGCGCTGAATTTGCAGCATCTGGAGATCGTACAAGCGATCTTGGACGTGATCGTGACTTATTGCGATGCGACCGACAAACGGCACGCCATCGCGCAGAGTGTGTTCAATCTGTCCAAGGATCACATGCTGGGTGTAGGGCTTGGCGAGCATGCCGTAGAGTCGGTGTTCCCATATTACGCTGTTCCCGGTATGGAGACCGTGACGGATATGGGGAACGCATATCTGCAGATGCTGACCGAGTGCGGATGGCTTGCCATCATTGCATTCTTTGCGGTGCTGCTTCTGTTCTGCATGTGCGTGCTATCCTATTTGCGTTACGGTAGTGATCCGACCACCAAGGCGCGCATGATCGCAGGCTTTGCCGGCATTGCCGGTGTGCTTGTGTTGGGGAATTTTATCAATTTCCTGGGAAGTGCAAGCATATTTGCCATGTTCTGGTTAATCATTGCACTGAGCTGCGCAAGCATGCATACACAGTATCAAACGCTTGCCCGTGCTGTAGGAACGCATGCAGGCACAAGGGAACGCACGGACATTGTGTTCCAAGCAAAATAAAGGAAAGAGGGGAATTATTCCATGGCTGATCAGAAAAAGAATCTGACAACTGCGGACGATCAGAAGGCTTCCAGCATTGCGCCGGATGTTTCCTTGGCGCCCGCGGGCGAAACCAAGAAAAAGGTTCGCAAGGCCCCCAAGGTGAAAAAGAAGAGTACGAACAAGAAGGGCATCCCGATTGTTCTGGATATATTGATTGTGATCCTGATTCTGGCCGCGATCGGCGGTGCGGTGTTTGGTCTTTACGCTGCAGGAAACTATTATTCCACACGTTATACGGAGACGGAAATCACCTATACGCTGCTTTTGCGTGACGTGGATGCAGCCCTTGCATTGGACGATCGCGGTAAGAGCGTCATCCCGCTCAACAGTACCGTTTATCTTGCCGACGACCAGGGCGGCTACGTTTTGGGCAAAGTCATGTCTACCGGTATACAGCGCAGCGAGGAGGATGAAAATGCTCCCGTTGACGTTTACATTGTTGTCAGAACCGATGCGAATTATAACCATGCGCTCGGCTATTTTGTGGAGCAGACCAAAATCGCGGTTGGAAAGAGCTACGTTTGCCGCTTTGAAGGCTTGATGAGCGAAGCCGTGATCGTGGGATTGCAAGTACAGGAGTAAGGAGGCTTGACATGAATAAAGAAGAAAAGCGCGAGCCGCTGATATCGTCCGGTGGCATTTTCGTTGATATTTTCATCGGCTTTTTGATCGCAGTCTGCATTGCGGGCATTGTATACCGTTGCTTTATTTATACTCCTTCGGTCAGCGAAACCGAGGGCGAGTCGTATATGGTGTATTTTGAAATTGAGGACGCGTTGCCCGAGTATATCGATTATCTGAAGGGCGGTGCTGCCGTATATGACAGCGAAAGCGGTCTCCGCCTTGGTACGCTTGCCGTACATAACGGAAATCAGCTTGGATCGGCAGTTGCGGTAGAAGACAACCAAAAGCAGGACGGTACCGTAACGCTCAAGGGCGTATTCCGATCTCGCGAGGGTGAGCTCGAGGAGGGAAGCCTTGTTCTGGACGGCACGTTCAGACTCACGCCCGGTCAGGTATTGGAGATCTACACCGACACGACCTCGGTTACGGTGCACATCACGCAGGTGACCGCTCAGATGGTCAGCATCGTATCCGAAGGGCAGTAATACACCTGGACCTTCGCAAAGAGCTTTCGGAGTATGTCACAAAAATATTTTGAACAATTGTGCAAAATGATGAAAAATTGCTTGTCCACTTGTCAAAATTTCCTATAGAATGACGCTTGATTTTGACGCTACCTTTTGTTATACTTATAATAGTTAATACTGTCATTGTACTATTAAAGAAACAGGGAGAAATATATGAAGTCTTGTCAAGTTGTTATTACCAATGCAAGCGGTTTGCATGCCAGACCTGCAACGTTCTTCATTCAGAAGGCAAACAGCTACAGATGCTCTATTTGGATCGAGAAGGACGAGCGTAAGGTCAATGCAAAGAGCCTTTTGGGCGTTTTGTCTTTGGGAATTGCTAAGGGTATGTCTGTCACTCTGAGTGCGGACGGACAGGATGAAGAGCTTGCACTGCAGGGCTTGCAGGCTTTGATCAATTCCGGCTTTTCCGAATAAGAACGTAAAGCTTGTATGAAAACGGTGTGGTGGACATGGTGCGCAAATGTCCATGCACCGTTTTTTCATTGAGAAGTAAAGGAGGTTGCTATGTCCGATCATGGCGCAAGATTGCAGCGTTTGCTGGACAAGGCAAACTCGCTGCCCCTGACCCCGGGTGTGTACATCATGAAGGATGCCTCGGGCAAGGTCATTTACGTGGGAAAATCCCGCAAGCTGAAAAACCGCGTGTCGCAGTATTTTCAGAACAGCGAAAAGAATACCAAAACGGCACGTATGGTGGAGCGTGTACAGGATTTTGACTATATTCTGTGCGAGACCGAGATCGAGGCCTTGTCCTTGGAAAACACGCTGATCAAGCAGTACACGCCCAAATATAATATCAGACTCAAGGACGCCAAGTCCTATCCGTATATCAAGATCACGGACGAGATGTATCCCCGCGTGGTCATGACGCGCAAGCGAGACGCGGACAAGGGCAAATATTTTGGCCCGTATTCGGGCACGGCAACCGTGTATTCGGTTATCGGTTCGTTGCAAAAGGCCCTGCAGCTGCCAAGCTGTAAGCGTAAGTTTCCCGAGCAGATCGGCAAGGAGCGTCCTTGCCTGTATTATCAGATCAAGCAATGCTGCGGCGTTTGCGCGGGAAAGGTGACTCCCGAGGAGTATGCCGAAAAGATCCATACCGCGGCAGAGCTGTTGCGCGGCAACACAGCGGCCGAGAAAAAGCGACTGACCGAGCGTATGTACGCTTTAGCCGAGCAGGAGAGATATGAGGCGGCTGCGGTTTGCAGAGATACCATCGCAGCACTTGACCGCCTTTCGCAAAAGCAGAGCGTTGTGGGTGCGCCCGACGACGAATACGACGTATTCGGCCTTTACGACGACGGCGTTTTGTCCGCGCTTTCGGTCTTTTTCGTGCGCGGTGGTGTTTGTACCGACAAGCAGGACTATTTGTTTGACAAAGAGAATATTACCGACAGAGATTCGCTTTTGTCGTTTATGTGCGACTTGTATCGCGGCAGATCGGACATCCCGCGCCTGATCCTGATCTCGTTTTCTCCCGAGGAGGACGACCGCGCCATGGCGGCCGAGTATCTTGGCAAGCTGGCAGGACGCAAGGTCGAGATCCGCACGCCCGAGCGAGGCGTGCTGCGTGCGCTTTGCGAGACCGTGACGGCAAACGCCAAGGAGGTTGCACAAAAGAGCGCGACGCATGAACGCAAGCAGGAAGGCGTTTTGCTGCGTCTTGCGCATATACTGGAGCTGGAGACCTATCCCGCACGCATTGAAGCCTACGATATTTCCAACCTTGGCAAGGAGCATCTGACCGCGGGCATGATCGTGACGCGCGACGGCAGCTTTGCCAAGCGTGATTATCGCTCGTTCAAGATCAAGAGCGTGCAGGGCACGACAGACGACTACGCCAGCATGAGAGAGGCGCTCTCGCGTAGATTTGCGCATCTGAGTGACCCCGAGGGCAGCTTTGCCGAGTATCCCGATCTGATTTTGCTGGACGGTGGTAAGGGGCACGTGGGCGTGGTGCGCGAGCTGGCGGCAGAAATGGGCATTGACGTGCCGATCTTTGGCATGGTCAAGGACGATTTTCATAAAACGCGTGCGCTTTGCACCGACCAAGATGAGATCAGCATTGCCAAGGAGACTGCCGTGTTCCAGTTTATTTACGGTATCCAGGAGGAGGTGCACCGATACACCATCGGCACCATGAAAAAGGCCAAGGACAAAACGCTGGTCACCTCGTCGCTGACGCAGATTCCGGGTATTGGCCCTGCCAAGGCAGCGGCCCTGCTTAAAATGCCGGGTGGGTTGCAAGCGGTCAAGCGCGCAAGCCGTGAGGAATTATTGGCGATCAAGGGCATCGGGGAGAAGGATGCCGATGCGATTATAGAACATTTCAAAAGGAAGAATGAAAAGTTATGATGAGAATTATTACAGGAAAGGCCAGAGGCTGCAAGCTTTATACGCTGGAGGGCATGGATACGCGCCCCACGACCGAGAGAGTCAAGCAGGCGGTGTTTTCCATGATTCAGTTTGAAATTGAGGGCAGAGACGTGCTGGATCTGTTTGGCGGCTCGGGTCAGATGGGGCTGGAGGCAGTCTCTCGCGGTGCGCGCCATGCTATTATCGTGGACAAATCCAAGGCGGCCGTGGATGTGATCTACAAAAACATGCTCAAGACCAAGCTTGCGCCCGATTGCTTTGTGGTCAAGTCGGACTATGCCGATTTTCTCAAGAGCAGACAGGGCAGAGAGCAGTACGACATCGTCTTTTTAGATCCGCCCTACGCATCCGACGCGCTTTCCGAGTCGCTGCTGTTGCTGTTGCGCTACGACCTCTTGAAGCCAGGCGCACGCGTGATCTGCGAGTCGGGCGAGGAAAACATCTGGGGCAAGCATTTTGCGCTTTGCGACCGCTACCGCGTAGTGGCCAAGACGCATCACGCGTCTTCGTTTGTCACCATTCTTGAGCCCGTGGCGGAGGATGACGCATGAGTCGCGCCATCATTCCGGGTAGCTTTGATCCCATGACGCTGGGACACAGAGCGGTGGTCAAGGCGGCTGCTGCGATATTTGACGAGGTGATCGTGCTTGTCATGAACAACGACATGACCAAGTACGTCAAGGATGCCAAGGTCAAGGAGTATCTGTTTGATACAAAGGCGCGTGTCGAGATCGCGCGCTTGACCTGCGCGGATATCCGGGGCGTGCGCGTGGAAACGCGCGGTGGGCTTTTGATCGACGCGTTTGACCAGCTTTGTGCCGACGTGATCGTCAAGGGCGTACGCAACGAGGCGGATTTTGCTTACGAGCAGATCCATGCCGCGTGGAATTTGGCGCACAATCCGCGCGCAAAAACCGTGTATTTACCGTCCGATCCCGCATATGCGCACGTAAGCTCCACGCTCGCGCGCGAAAAGCTGCAAAAAGGAGAGAGCCTTGAGGGCGTGCTTGCTCAAAGCGTGATCGCATGGATAGAAAACAGGGCCAAAGGAAAATGATCATGAGTAAAAAAATCGTTAGAATCTGCTCTGTGACCACCGGGGTGCTGCTGACTTTGTATGCAATCTGCATTGTGCTCAATTTCGTATTTACCGCATTTGTGACAAGAGGCATTCCGTGGCTGCCTGCGGGCTTTGTGCTCAATATGTCGGTCATGATTCCCACTGTCGTGCTGTTGATTGGCAGCATTGGCAGAGTAAAGAAAAAGCAGGGCGGCGTTTACGACCTTGTTTCCTCTGCCGTGACCGCGCTGATCTGCGGCGTCTGGCTGGTCGTCAGCACATTGTACTGGATATTCAGTATCTATTATAATTTGCAGCTGACCGCGGCAATGATGCCAAGCGGATTGGTAGCATGGAATTCCTACCTCGCGCTTGCCGTGGAGATATTTACGTCGCTGGTTGCGCTGTATTTGCTGATCGCATTCGTCGTAAACGTGCTGGTCTCCAAGCAGAAGTGGTGGCAGATCAAGGCAGAGCTGCACAAGCCTGCGGCTGCCGCGTTGCTGCTTTCGTCCAATGTGATCATGCTTGTGCGCAGATTGTTCAGCGGCAAGCTGTATGAGATCCTGGGAGCCGAGACCTTTGTCAAGGTCAGCAACGGCGTGATCATGGCGCAGTTTGCGATAACTGTGCTGCTTGCGCTTGCCTGCGCGGCCTTTGTGCTGATCTTTGGTCTGATCCTTAAAAAGAAAACCGAAACGCAGAAGCCGGAAGAGCAGGAGCCGCCCTTGGATATGGCGGCGACCAACGCTCCCGCGGGTGTTTCCTCCGAGGATTATATGAACTGAATGATAGGAGGCGGCCGATGAATCAAGCGATTATCAGAGCTGCCGTCATACTCACTGCCATTGTAACGCTGGGGTGCGGCTTGGGATTGTGTGTTATCTGACTGTATTGCCTATCCTGTGGATGCGTGCGGCATCGGGCAGGGCAGTGCAATACCGAGTCGAGATGCATAAGCCCGTGTATGGTGCTGTGATATTGCTTGCCTTGCTCTCTGCCGTGTGGATCGCGCTGCTGGAGCCGCCGAGCATTCCCGGATATGTGATGCTTGCAATGAGCCTGCTTGTGACAGTGTTTGCTTTCGTGCATCTGATCGTGGGGCTGAAGGGCTGAACCGCTCCATGCGTGCTGCAGAGAGCGATCATTTATAAAATTCGTCATCAAAATATTAAATAAAGGAGTTTTCTTATGAACAAAAAAGCTGTTATTACCAACATTATTGTTGCTGTAATCATCAACCTGTTGATCGGTGGTTTGCTGATCGGTGCGGGCGCACTCGTGCTTGCATTCCCTCAGATCTTCCATGTCGTGCTCAGCGTAGCATTTGCTCTGATCGGCATTTCCTTGACGCTGACCACCATCCCCAACCTGATCGGCGGCATTATTTCGATCAAGCAGAAAAAGGGCGTATTTGACCTGATCTTCTCGATCGTGACCATCGTGATCGGCGTTGTGCTTGTCATTTACGGCATCATCACCGCGCTGATCAACATCGGCGTGACCGGTATCGGTGTGCCCGGGATTGTAGGTGTGATCATGACCGTCATCCATTGGGTGGTTTGCGGCCTGGTTGCACTGTATCTGATCGTGCTGCCCATCATCCGCATCTGCAAGGCAGAGAAAAAGATGCTGCAGTTCAAGGCAGAGCTGGTAAAACTGATTTTGGGCGTTCTGATTGTGGTACTGCTGATTTGCGGACTTTTGACCAGCGTGCTCAACGATACGATCGGTATTTCTTTGATTGTGGTCGGTGCTCTGACCGTGATTTTGGCGATCGTCAATCTGATCGTGGGCCTGGTAGGCATTTCCAAGGCTGCCAAGGAGCCCGCAACCGTTGCAGTTACCATTGACACCGACGGTGACGGAAAGGCTGACACCGTTGTACTGGATACCGATGGCGACGGCAAGGCCGATGCGGTTGGCATGGACGTGGACGGTGACGGCAAGGTTGACGTGGTCGGCGTGGATACTGACGGCGACGGCAAGGTTGACACGATTATTTCGGGTGATTGATCCGTATTTCATGTATAAAAACAGCGCAACCCAAGCGGTTTGCGCTGTTTTTCTTTTTTTTGCACATTCGATAATTAAAGATAATGAATAATAGATGAACAACTTGGCGCGCACAGAGCAGAAAAAGGGCTACCAACTCAGAAAAAGAGCGAAAAACCCCCAACAAAGCAAACAAAAAGCTGAAAAAACGAGCTGATATTCGCCCGAAAATCTTAAGAATCGACGCTTCTTGGGTGATATAATGGAAACGTTACACTCACAAATTGCATGGGAGGACAGCGTGATGACACACAACGAATCGGTCATACAGATCTGTTATGCAGAGTATTTTGTCAAAAGCATCAAGGTCAAGGCGGGGCTGCATGCGCGGCCGCAGGGGATTGGCGTGCGCTACTATATTGAGCTCGAGCAGCAGGATGAGCGGGAGGTTTGTGATCTCGGCACGGATATAAGTGCTGCGCGAGAGCTGTTTTTGCGCGTGGTTTGGGGCGGGGTGAGCGCTTGCACGCTGGCAGACGTGGTACAGGACTATGCGGGGACGCTTTTTTAAGGGAAATATGCTATGATGTGTTTATGAAAATTTAGCAAGGAGGCTATATGGCAAACACATATCAAGCAAATTATTTTACGGGTCAGCAGCTTGACGAGCACATGAAAAAGGTGCTGGATAAAAGCATTGCGGGAGCAGGGCTGACCATGGACGAGCAGGGCGTGCTGCACAGCAAGACACCCGGCTATGGCACGCTGCTCAAGTCTTATACTCACACGACAAACAAAGAGGTATATCCCACGGCGGTGGATATTGCAACGGGTTACTTCACGGCAGAGGCGCACGGGCTTACCGAAAATCAGCTTGTGTTCGTGGCGATTCACGAACCGTATCAGCTGACCATGCCTTATCAGTATCTGCCCGGAGGTCTTTTGCTGGGTGGGGTGCAGGCGCGTC
>CAZCRV010000053.1:0-11062 GCA_964501175.1 uncultured Clostridium sp. | reverse complement strand
GCTCGGAGATGTGGAACAGGTATTCGCCTGCGGGTTGGGCGTCAAATCTGACCCAGTTTGTTGCGTTGTCCTTGAGCGGCCCGAAGTGCTGGGAGACGATGGGCTCTTTTGCCACGGTGTCCGCGTAGTTGCCTTCCCATTTGTACATGGAAATGGTGCACTCTGAGGTGGAGGTATTGTAAGTGGGGATGCAATAACCAAAGCCGTCAAACGAGCCGTTGACAATGGCGCGGTAGGAGTAGGTTCTGGTGACTGCGACTGCACCTCTTGTGCCGCTGCCGTTCTGTACGCTGATGCTTTGAGGGAGGCTGTCCTCTGCCGTTGCAAGCATTGAGAACGTGCCTGCCAGCATGCAAAGACAGACGAGCCAGAGCAAAAGTCTTGTGAAGCTGTTTTGTTTCATGATTTTCTCCTTTCGTTAAGGGGATGGATATATAATAAAATTATATCATGGGAAGGGATATTTTGTCAATGTCGTAAATGTCAATATACGGACAGGATTTTTGTGCAAAAAAGCAAGGTCGATAGGATCACAAAACGCTTCGTAGGGGCGAGAATTTCGGAAAAGCCGAAATATGCGTTCGCCCGTATCAAAAGAACGTTAGCGGGCGACCGCAGGTCGCCCGCTACGGACACAATATGATGAGCTTGGTGTATTCGGCAGCCTTACACCCCGTATTTGATTTTTATCCTTTGCAGCTTATCTCCGATCGGCTTGGCGCAAAGAAGTAAAAACAGCAGGTTGGACACCACGTAAAGCGCGGTGTGCGGCAGAGCCGTGATCAGCGCTGCAAGATATGCCGAGGGCGACGGGCTGCCGGTTGCCCAAAGCACGCTCCACACGTCCATGACGGCCGAGTAAGCCACGCCCGCAAGCGCACCGTACAGCAAAAGCAGCACGCGGCTTTTTTGTAAGGGCCCTGAAAGCAGGCCCGCGAAAAGGCCGATCAAGCCCCAGGCCAGCATCTGAAAGGGGGTCCATGGGCCTTGGCCAAATATGAAATTGGATAAGAGCGCGGCCAAAGCACCCGTATAAAAGCCTGCCTGTGCGCCAAGGTAGACGGCACAAAGCACTACCAGCGCGGTGACCGGCTTGAAAAAGGGGATCAGACGACCTGCGATGCAAAGCGCGATCATGACCGAGACCAGCACCGCGCGGCGCGTGCCGATCTCCTTTTTTTCAAATCCTGCCACAAAAAGCAGCAATGAGAGCACGGCCACGGCAAGCGAGACCCAAAGATAGGAGCTTTTTCCGGGCAAGAATGCGCCTGCGAGCACGACCGAGGGGATGAGCAGCGCGGGGATAAGCACCGACAAGGCGGCGCGCAGTCGGGGGCTTTTGACATACATCACAGGACTTCCTCCCCGCGGCATAGCGCGATCAGGTCACGCGCGGTGACCGCGTTTAGGAAATACCCGCGACTGAGCCGCCGCGCGGCCGTGGTATAGAAGTTGTTTTCTGCAAAGAATGCGCGGGGGAGCCCGTCCGATACGGCGGCTCCGCGGAAAAACAGCACGCAGCGATCGGCACAAAGCGCGGCAAATTCCACGTCGTGCGTCACGATCAGAATGCTGACACCGCGCACTTTGAGCGTGCGCAGAATATCCAGCAAATGCTGCTTTTTCTCTGCATCCAGCCCTTTGGTGGGCTCGTCGAGCAGCAGAATTTTGGGCTTGGTGGCCAGCACCTTGGCAAGCGCCACCAGCTGCTGCTCACCGCCCGAGAGATCGTAGGGGTGGGTGTCAAGCAGAGGCGTAAGATCGAAGGGCAGAGAAGAGAGTTCAACCTTTGCCTCGGCCAACTCCTCGCGCACCGTGTTGTGCAAGAATACGGTCTGTACGTCCTGCGGCAAAAGCGAAAGATTTTCGCGGTACAGGGATTGATTTTTGTATTCCTTGAGCTTTTTGCCGAATACGTAAACGCTGCCCGCGTAAGGCTTGCGCACACCCGATGCCACGCCAAGCATGGTGGATTTTCCCGAGCCGTTGCCGCCCAGCACGCAAAGCGTTTCGCCCTCGTAAAGCGTCAGCGAAAGGTTGGAGAGTGTGTCGGGCAGCTCGCGCGCGTAACGGAAGTGTACGCCCTTGAGCTCCAGGGCCTTGGCGCGCCCCGAATCGGGCGCGTTTTCTGGCAGAATACGGGTGGGATCGGCATATTTTGCAATCATTTCGCGCCCCTGTTTGACCGAGAGCGGGTAAGATTGCTCCCCGATCGCGCAAGAGACACGCATGGCGGTGGGCATGGAAGCAAGCAGCGCGGGGTCCTTTGCAATGCGCTGCATGAGCGCGCGGGGTGCATCCGCGCCAAGCAAGCCGCTGTCCTTGAGCACGATCAAACGGTCGCACATGGGCACAAGCTCCTCGAGTCGATGCTCTGCGATCAGCACGGTCAAGGAAAAATCGCGATTGAGTTTTTTGAGCGTGTGCAAAAATTCAGCCGCTGCAACGGGGTCAAGCTGCGAGGTGGGCTCGTCTAAGATCAGCAGATCGGGGTGCATGACCATAACCGACGCCAAATTGAGCAGCTGCTTCTGTCCGCCCGACAGCTCACTGACCTGCTTGTCATACCAGGGCTCAATGCCAAGGTAGCTGGCCATCTCGGCTACGCGGCGTGCGATCTCGCCCTGCGAAAGCCCCAGGTTTTCAAGTCCGAACGCAAGCTCGTGCCACACCTTGTCGCAAACGATCTGCTGATCGGGCTGCTGGCAAACAAAGCCCACGCGCCCTGCGGCTTGTTTCGCCGAAAGCTGCTCCCCGGGCATGCCGCCTATGAGAATTTGCCCCGATTTTTGACCGTTTGGTGAAATTTCACGCTTGCAAAGGCGAAGAAGCGTGGATTTTCCGCTGCCGGTCGCACCGCACAGCACGCAAAATTCGCCTTCCTCTATGGCAAAGGAAACGTTGTCAAGGACACGGCGTTCGCTTTGGGGGTATGAAAAGGTCAGATTTTCGATCTTAAGTATTTCCATTTGACCGCGTCCTCCGTTTCAAGTAAAATCGGCAGCACAACCAGCGCGCCGTATGAGAGATAGCATAGGTATGAGAGTGCCCCCGCGTGGTGCAGGTGCAGGGTAGGATAAAAGGTAAAGGTCACCGCGCCCAGCGCAAGCGGGATGATTGTGCCTGCCGCCAAAAGCAGCGTGGCTGCCAGAAGCAGAGCGTCGCGCCACGTAAACGAAAAAATCGAAAAATGCGTGCGCCTGCCCGTGCCATAACCGCGTGCGGACATGCTGTTCGCGGTTACAATGCCGTTTTCAAGTGCCCAGGAGAGCAGGATCGAGAAGATGCGCAGCTCGCCGCGTACACGGTCAAGGACGTTATCGTCCCTGTAAAGCCCCAGCGCGATTTGTGTTTGCTTGATTTTTCTCCATTGCTCCGAGAACAGGGAAACGTACCGCAGAGCCATGGAAAGAATGAGAGAGAGGCGCGGAGAGAGCTTGCCGAACAGGTAGAGCAGCTTGTCACTTTGCATGATCGCGCCAAACGAGCAAAAGAGGTACAGCACCGAGAGAATGGCCGCCCCTGAGACAGCACCCCAAAAGATGGCCTCGGCCGTGATGGGCGCGTTGCCGATCACGATCAGCACACTCGCGCCGTTGTGCGAGAGTAAAGGGTTGAGCAGCGTGGCCAGCGCAAAGAGCGCCCAAAAGCCGACGTGGACCCGCGCACTTCGCACATCGCGCCGCAGTATGCACAGCGTCATGGCACCCATCAGCGCAAGGCAGAGTAAGATCGGCTGCATGCAGAACATGGCAATACCTGCCGTGGCAAAAAAATAGACGGCTATGGTGATGGGGTTGTAGGTATCCAGGGCTTTCATAGCCGTCCTCCTTTCTTGAAATTCAGAATTCGGAATTCAGAATTATTGACCTACGGTCAGGGTGTATTCAAACACTACCTCGTCGCCGTCCGAGAGCGTATATGCGCCGCAGCCGACCGAGGGAGAGGTGCCGTTGACCAGATAGGTCCAGCCCGAAAGGTCACCGTGCTCCTGCTCGTAAAGGTAAGAGATACCGCGCACGTAGGCGGCCTCGCCCGCGCCCGTGGCGTCCACGTGCAGGCGGTAGGCGCGGGCTGCCTGGGTCAGAATGTCGTAAACCGTCTCGCCTTCGGCAAGGTCGATGGTGGTTGTGGCTAAGATCACACCGTCGTCGGGCAGGTGGTCGATCTCTGCAAGGTCGGGGACGGCGTCGCAGCGAATGGTCAGCGTCACGGTGCCGATGGCGTCCGGCTTGGTTTCCGATTCTCCGTGGTAGTAATCCTCGGGTAAGCGAACGTCGATCAGAATCACGGCGGCTAACAACAGAGAAACCGCTATGCCTATTGCTACAAAATTTTTGAAGTGCTTCTTTTGGAGCATCAGCAGCACAAGGCAAGCGATACCGCCCAGGACTAAGATGACGACACATGCCACGGGCTTGTAGGATAGCTCGTGGTGATCATCTTGTGCGGGGATCTCTGTATGCGACTCGCTCTCTTGCTCTGCACTCTGCAGCTCGTCGGGGCGCGCGTGATCCAAGGAGTACAGGGGTGCTTTGCCTTCGGAAAAACGCAGATACGACGTCGCGGCGCAAAGCACCTGCGCGGTGGCAGACGCGCTGTAAGTGCCGCCCACTTGGTGAGCGTAGCTGCCGTCGCCAAGCGAGAAGGTGGATATCGCGTCAAAGGCCGTGTTGCCGTTTTTGATAAAACGCGCGTCGGTCTCAGGGTCAATGCCAAGCGCGCACAGCGCCACAATGACCTGCGCGGCACTCTCGGGATTGGGCACGCCGTAGCTGATAAAGCCGCCGTCGGCCTGCTGACAGTTCGAGAGCACGGAAAGTGCGGTATTCACGGCAGCGGTCACCTCGGCATGCTTGCCATAATAAGGCGCAAGGGCTTGCAGTACCATGGCGGTCACGTCTGCGTCCGCGCTTGTGCCCGAAATGGCCCAGCCGCCCCCCTCTTTTTGCAAAGCAAGAATCTCTTGCACGATTTCGCCCTCCGAGAGCGGCGTTTTATACCCATTGCTTGCTAAGTGCAGACCGTACGCGTAGCTCATGACGCCAAGCAAGCCGACGGTGGAGTTGGCAATCTCGCTGATATATGCGTCTGTGCTGCCGATGGCCGCAAGCGCCAGCGCGTATTTTTGCTTGGTGGTGGCGGAGGGGATGGTATTATTTTCAAGATAGCGCAAAAGAGCGGATTCGTAGGCGGAAAAGTCGTAGTCGTTGCCGCTTTGCGCAAGGCATAGGATATACCACTCCGCGCCCGTGCCCGCTTGCGCGCAAAGCGCTGAGTCAATCCAACCCTGCGTGCTTGCAGCGTCACCCTGTGCAAAAGAAAGAATGCCGTTGGCAACGTCTTGCGCTTGCGCAGCGGCATCGGGGGGGCTTTCGGCTCCCGCCAACGTTGCCTGCGTGCACAAAAGCAAGCATAAAAAACAGATGGCAAGAGCCAAAAGCTTCACTTTCATGAATTATTTCTCCTTGCGTTTGATCATGGCGCAGCCCAAAAGTGTAAACAATCCTATTGCACTGCAGGAAACAGCCTTGCAGCCGCTCTCGGGCTTATTGACCGTCACGGTACATACGGGGGGCACGATGGTCATTTGGTCGTGCACCGCGCTGAACACGTGCATGCCCGCAGCTTCGGGGGAAAGGGTGACCTTGCCTTCGGCGTTTGTGACAAAGCCTGTTTTGGTGTCGTCAAAGGTCAGCGTCGCGCCCTCGACGGGATAGGTGATGGGATTCCAGTTCTCGTCGTAGCCTGCGGCCATCAGAGTCAGTGTGATCTCGCCGTCGGGCTCACAGGTAGCAGAGGGAATGTCGAAATAGGTGTAAACGTCACTGAAGTCAGCACTTGCATAAACGAAAGCGGTGACGTGGTCGCCGTCCTTGACGAGGTCTGCAAGGCTCAAGCAGGAGGCATTGTTGAGGTAGTAGCCGAAAGAGCCGGATTCGTCGCCCCACAGCTTGCTCATGCTCAGGCCGTAGTCGCCTGTATAGTAGCCGTAGCCTGCGTCCGCACCGCCCTCGTAGGCCTTTTCGTGTACAGCATACAGGGCATCGTTGACCGTGACGCTTCCGTCGCCGTCCTTGTCTTCAAGTATGACGGCAACCTGCGTGGCAACAAGTGTGCCCTTGGCGGCGACTGTGACGTAAGCGGTGGGGAATTCAACGCTTGCGGAGGTTTTCTGTTCGTTCGCACTCGCGCCGATGGCGAGCAGGGAGAGGAGCAGGGTAAAAGTGAGAATGAGTGTGACGGTGTGTTTCATGGGGAATTCTCCTTTTCTTGATTGTTTTTCTTGCCCCGTACGGACGCTTCATCCCGTGCAGACGCGCGTTTTGCCAGCTTTGCCTCGGTACGTAATCTTTTGGAACGGATGTGTTTTTGTTTGTTTTTCTGGGCGCGGCCGTCGTCACGCGGGGCTTTGATGCCTGCTGCCTCAAGCGCACGAGGCCAAGGGCCGAGATATGCCTTGATGGCTACCACCTCGCGCTCGGAAAAATCCGACCGCTTTGGAAAACGCTCCCCGCCAAGCTCTGCGTGCTTGCGCACGAGCAGATCGATGCAGTCCTGCTTTGTCAGCTTTTCGCTCATGACGACCTCCTGTTTGTTTTGGGCCCGCCCCGCAAGATCCTTCGCGGCGCATCTCGGTCTGTCATTCTTGAGCGAAGCGAAGAATCTTGACCGAGATGCTTGCTCAAGGATGACAGCGGGGCGGCTGAGGGTACTTGTGTATGGATGAAATCCCCGCTGATGATCAGGTGAAAAACAAAAAACGCTCTTTTACCCTTATGGGCAAAAAAGCGCAGCACTACCCGTCCGCACGTATGGATACACTCATCCCTTCGCACGAACGGTAAATTGGCTACACTTTTCATATCCAAAAGTAACTTCCATGGCGCGACCGGCGGGTATTCCGACTGTAACGGTAATGATGGTTGCGACGGATTTTCACCGAACTTCCCCCTGATCCGGGACTGGCGCCCCGGAGCCTGACCGCGAACGGTATTCAGTTAAGTTCATTGTAACACGCTTTTGCGAGATTGTCAAGACGGCAGCGATTTTTTTGGCGCAACGTCTTGCAAAGAGCGGGATTTTCCTGTATAATGAAAGAAAAAAGCATACGGAGGGTCAGATATGATATACAAGAATTCGAACGGCGTGGAGCTCAGTGCACTCGGCCTTGGCTGTATGAGACTTCCGCTGAAGTCCGAGGACAGCGCGGATATCGACGAGGCAGCACTTGGCGAAATGGTGGACTATGCCATTTCCAAGGGCGTCAACTATTTTGACACCGCCTGGGTGTACCATCAGGGAAAGAGCGAGGAGTTTATCGGTCGTGCGCTTGCCAAATATCCCAGAGAGAGCTTTTACGTGGCAACCAAGTTCCCCGGCTTTTCCGCTGATTTCTGGGGACGCGGAAAGGAGATCTTTGAGGAGCAGCTGCGCCGCCTTGGCATGGACTATATCGACTATTATCTGATCCACAACGTGTCCGAGCACAATATCGACGCATACATGAATACTGAAAAGTACGGCGACGTGGAGTATATGATTTCCGAGAAGAAGGCAGGTCGCATCAAGCACCTGGGCTTTTCGACGCACGGAACGCTTGCCACCATGAAGAGATTCCTTGATAAGTACGCCTGCGAGATGGAATTCTGCCAGATCCAGCTCAACTATCTGGACTATACGCTGCAGAGCGCCAAGGAAAAGATTGAGCTGATCTGCTCCTACGGTCTTGGCGTGTGGGTCATGGAGCCCGTGCGCGGCGGCAGACTGGCCACCCTTGAGCCCGAGTACGCAGCAAAGCTGGATGCGCTGCGTCCCGGTGTGGGCGCACCCGAGTGGGCGTTCCGCTTCTTGCAGAGCATCCCGGAGGTGGTGGTGACGCTGTCGGGCATGTCCAACATGCAGCAGCTGCGCGAGAATATTGAGACCTTTGACTCTGAAAAGCCCTTGAATGAAACCGAGTGGCAGGCAGTTATGGAAATTGCGGACGACATGATTGCAAAGAAGACCTTGCCTTGCACTTCTTGCCGTTATTGTACGCCTTATTGCGCACAAGGGTTGGAAATTCCACAAATGATTAAGTTATACAACGCGCAAATGTACCCCGAAAACGCAGGAGAGGTCAGAGCGCAGATCAAGGCTATGCCCGATGAGCAAAAGCCCTCTGCCTGTATCGCCTGCCGTGCTTGCGAGGACGTTTGCCCGCAGAATATCAAGATTTCCGAAATGATGGCGGAGATGACAAAGAGATACTGCTAAGGCAGTATCTCTTTGTCAATGCGAAATGCAAAATGCGAAATGCAAAATGCGAAATGCAAAATGCGAAATGCAAAATGCAAAATGCAAAATGCAGAATGCAGAATGCAGAATGAGGATTTGGAAGGGGTCGAGCATATGAGCATCGTATTTGAAACGTTTGAAATTCGCGGAAACGTGCCGCGCGGACAAAATCCGCTGCCGAAATTTCGCGCAAGAAGGGCTGATCCCACCCGCACCGACGGGGATTTCCCTGCGTCTTTGCGCGAGCATCTGGGCTGCATGACCAAGGTGCTGCCGTACATGACGCAGGACAGGTACGACCGCAGCCGCGGTCTTTTGCAGTTGCCCTCGTACGTGCTGGAGAACGAGTATCTGCGAGCGCGCTTTTTGCCCTCGCTGGGCGGCAGATTGCATTCCTTATACGATAAAGTGGCGGGCAAGGAGCTGCTGTTTGCAAATCCGGTCATTCAACCGGGCAACTTAGCCATCCGCAACGCCTGGCTCTCGGGCGGAATCGAATGGAACGTGGGTAATTTCGGCCACACCTATACCACCTGCGATCACGTGTACGCTGCCGTGCTTTCGGATGATGCGGGCAACGATTTTCTGCGCATTTACGAGTTTGAACGAAACAAAAGCATCTTCTGGCAGGCCGATTTTCATCTGCCTGCAGGCGAGAAGCGTCTGTATTCGCACGTCAAGCTGATCAATCCCTTTGACCGTGACACCACCACGTACTGGTGGAGCAACATCGCGGTGCGCGCCGAACGTCGCGTGCGCGTGCTGGCAAGTCATAAGCAGGTCATTTCGTTCGTGGACGGTGCGTGCCGCTACGAAACGCTGCCAAATCTTGCGGCCATGAATGGCATTGACGCAACTTACCCCGATAATGCCGACCGCGCGTACGACTATTTCATCCAATGCGAGGACGAGAATGCCTCGACCTGGGAGGCTGCGGCGTACGAGGACGGCTCCGTATTCTACGAAAGATCAACCGCACCGTTACTTTTCAAAAAGTTGTTTACATGGGGCGCGCACAACGCGGGCGTGCATTGGCAGGAATATTTGTCGGACGGCAAGGGAACGGGGTATTATGCAGAGATCCAGGCGGGCATTGCGCCCTCGCAGCTGCATGATAAGCCCATGCCTGCGGGCTGCGTGTACGAATGGACACAGTGCTACGGAGGACTTGAGCTGGACGGCTCGCGCATGCTGGATGTGGATTACGACGACGCGGTTGCCTATATGGGTAAGGTGATCGACGACGTGATCAGTGCCGGGGATATCCGGAAAATCCACGAAAACATGTGCAAATTGGCGCAATTACCGGTCAAAGAGGACCAAATCGGTCATTTCGGCTCGGGATTTGGAGCGCTTGAGATACAGAGAATGGAGATGGACGGCGACGGCGTCGCACCCGAATCCATGTGCTTCCCGCGCTCTGCTATAGGCAAAGCGGAGATGCCTTGGCTGATGCTTCTCAAAACCGGAAGCTTGCCCAAGCAAGACCCTGCGGACATTCCCGAGTCGTATATGGTCAGCCAAAAGTGGCTCTCGCGCCTGCAAAATGCGCCAAAAACCTGGAATAATCTGCTGCATTTGGGCATTGCGACCTACGAATGTCACAATACCGAGGTGATTGCGACCAAGGCTTACGACCAAGCAGAGGACGAGAAGGCCACAAAAGCTGCCAAGGACGCGTGGCTTGCGTCGGTTTACTGCGCAAAAAACTGCTGGGCTTTACGAAATCTGGCCATTCTGGAGCGTCGCGCGGGCAATGATGCAGGCGCGCAGGCATACTATGACCAAGCAATTGCGCTGCCCGGTGCGTATGTCGACGTCGCGCTTGCAAGCGAGTATCTGCAGTATCTGAGCGGCTGCGGATGCTATGAAAAAGCATGGAAACTGTACGATACGCTGCCCGAAAACTGTAAAAATGACGACAGAATTTCGATCACGGTGGCCAAAACCGCGCTGAAATTGCGTAAAATCGACTATCTGGAAGCGTTTTTTGCAGCCGAGCACCACGCCATCAGCGAGGGAGAGACCACGCTGACCGACCTTTGGTTCGGGCTGTGCGCTTTGCGCCTGGCAGCCGAGCGTGGAATTGCCGACCCGACCGAGCGGGAGCTGGAGGCACTTGCGGACGAGGCGTGGGATCTCTGCCCACCCGATGAAGCTATTGATTTTCGCATGTCCTTGGACAGAAAAAACAAGTACCGAGTCTGACGCTTTTTGTCGTAGACGAGTGTTGCATAATGTATAAAATATGAACGAAAGGAAAACGCATATTTATGCAACTCGCACGCAAAAAAGTGGGTCGGGTGTAAAAACCGCGTTGAAATTATTGACGGGGGTAGATTGCATTTTTGCAACCTGCCTTTTTCTGTTTGCTTATTTGCGTGTGACGAGGGCGAAGCTTTTATATCGGAAAAATGCAAGGAACGGACCCGCGGCTCTGTGGAAATCAGGGTCGGGGAAACGGATATGGTGCCATTATATGCTATTACAATTAAAGGTAAAGAATTTTCGATTTTGCGAAAGTCGATGCAAAAAGAACGAGGCGGGCCGCACGGGCATATTCTTACAATGCTGGGCTGCGCACGCGGAGCACTTTTTGCGCGTGCACCTCGTCCTTGGGAAGGGCAAACGAACCCTGCTTGCTTTGGCGGGGCTTTGGGGTGATTTTGCAAGCGAAAAATTAAATCTTGCAAAAAAAATTTTGAAAAATGAAAATATTTTGAAAAATTCGTAAGTTGCCAAAGTAAAATCCGTTTTCAAAAGCGGTGAGGGATTTGCCAAA
>CAZCRV010000052.1:0-11074 GCA_964501175.1 uncultured Clostridium sp. | reverse complement strand
GCGTCCTGCTCGATCGCACCCGAGTCACGCAGGTCGGAAAGCATGGGCTTTTTGTCGGTTCTGCCCTCGGGTCCGCGCGAGAGCTGTGCGCAGCAGATAACGGGAACCATCAATTCCTTTGCCATGATCTTGAGTGCACGTGAGATTTCGGAAACCTCCTGCACGCGGTTGTCAATTTTTCTGTCGGATTGCATGAGCTGCAGATAGTCGATGACCACAAGGCCAAGGTTATCCACGCGGCGCAATTTCGCCTTCATGGCCGTGACCGTCTGACCCGAGGTGTCGTCGATCAGCACGTCGCATTTTGCAAGGTGCGAGGTCGCCTCGGCAATCTTTCTCCAGTCGTCCTGTCCAAGCTCACCCGTACGCAGCGCGTAGCTGTCCACCAAAGCTTCACTCGAGATGACACGGTTGACCAGCTGATCCGCCGACATTTCAAGAGAGAAGATGGCAACCTTTTTGCCGGTCTGAGACGCCACGTTGGTGGCGATGTTCAAGCAGAACGAGGTCTTACCCATACCGGGACGCGCACCGACTAAGATCAGGTCGGATTTGCCCATGCCCGCCAGCACGCGGTCAAGGCCGGAAAATCCCGTGGACGTGCCCTGCGAAGCGTTCTTGTTTTCTTTGAGCTCATGCAGGTGGGCGTAAACGTCGCCGATGACCTCGCGGATGTGCTTGAAGTTCTTGGTATCGCGGCCCTGCGCAATGGCGTAAATGCTGTTTTGCGCGCTCTCCAGGATCCCCGCTACCGAGTCCTGCTCGGAGTATGCCGCCTCGGAAATGTCGTTTGCCACCTCGATCAGACGGCGCAAAGTGCTCTTTTCCTTGACGATGCGGGCGTAGTCCTTGATGTTGAGCGCGTTGGGGACTACCTCTGCAATGGTGCGGATATAATCCTGGCCACCCGATTTGTCGTAAATGCCCTTGTAGACAAGGGTATCGATTAAGGTGACGATGTCAATTTCGCTGTTTTGTGTAAAGAGATCCTGAAAGGCCAGGTAGATCTGGCGGTGCTCCTCGAGGTAAAAGTCGTCGGCCGTCATCAGATCGGCAATTTCGTTGAGCGCCTTGGGGTCAATCAGAATCGAGCCAAGCAGGGATTGCTCGGCGATCAGGGAGAAGGGTAGCTTGCGTACAAGTTCCTCACTCATAAAGACCTCCTTGGGGTTTTGTCCTTGTCGGATTTTTTGCGCTTACGCGCCAACAGTTACCTTGATCTTGCCCACGATCTCGGGGTACAGGCGTACGTCAAAGTTGTAGGTGCCGTATGCCTTGATGGGATCGGGCATGACGATCTTGCGCTTGTCAATGGTAATGCCGTACTGCTTTGCAAGCACCTCGGCAAGATCCTTGGAAGTGATCGAGCCGTAGAGTCTGCCGTCGGCAGATGCGTTGACCGAGATCTTGACTACGGTTTCTGCAAGCTTTGCCGCAATTTCCTTGGCAGCTGCCTTTTCGGTCTCGATCTTGTATTGCTTGGAAGCCTCTTTATTCTTTACTTCGTTGATTGCTTTGTTGTCGGCAACCACAGCCAGCTTCTTGGGAAACAGGAAGTTGCGTGCATAGCCGTCGGAAACGTCAATGATCTGATCCTTTTTGCCCTGACCCTTCACGTCTTGTAAAAGAAGAACCTTCATGAAAAATACCTCCTTGGGGTTTATTTATCGTCTTCGGATTTGTAGTCGTATTCGTAGTATTCGTCAATCGCGGCCGTCAGCAGCTCGTATGCGCTGTCCAGCGTTGCGTTCTTGACCTGTGCGCCCGCCATGTCAAAGTGGCCGCCGCCCTGCAGCTTTTCCAAGATCAGCTGCACGTTGATCTCGCCCTTGGAGCGACCCGAGATGACCACCGTGTCACCCATAAGCACCATGGCAAAGGAAGCCTCAATGCCCTTGAGCGAGAGCAGGCTGTCCGCAGCCTTGGCTGCAGCCACGCGATCCTCGGGGGAGGGAGCCTTGCCGGTATCCAGGCAGGTAATGGCCACGCCCTCGCGGTAGATGCGCGCACCCGAATCAAAGGCGCTGGCAATGCGCATATCCTCAAGATCCTGGTTGAAGAATTCGCGGACAACGCTTGTGTGCGCGCCTCTGGAGTAGAGGTAGTGCGCGATCTCAAAGGTCTGTGCGCCTGCGTTTCTGGTAAAGTTGTGGGTGTCAAGCATCATGCCCGAAAGCAGCAGGTTTGCCTCGCCCTTTTGCAGGCATTCGGCGTATTTGCTTTGCTGCATCATCTCCGCAATGATCTCGCTTGCAGAGGACTTGGTTGGCTCGATATAGTTAAGGAAGGGGGAGAAGTCCGGCTCCTTGACCAAGCGGTGATGGTCGATCAGCGCGATGTCGCAAACCGCCAGGGGTAGATCGGGTGCTTCGAAAATAAAGCGGTTGTTGGCGTCCACCACGATCAGCAGCGTATCGGAGGTGACCGCGTTCATGCCCGCCTCACGGTCGATGAACATCTCGGTATATTCGTCCATATCGGTAAGGTGCTCAAAGCAGGTGCGGAAGTTATCGCACTTGCGGTCAATGACCACGTGTACGCCGGGGATCGCCTCCGGACCAAGCTCCTGCTCGGCCGCCTTGGCAGCAAGCACGCTCATGGCAAATCTGGCAGCGCCCACGCAAGCGCCGATCGAGTCAAAGTCGGGGTTGGCGTGTCCCATGATCAGCACGTTGCCGCATTCGCGCAGCTTGGCTTCCAGCACGCTTGCGCTGACGCGCGAGTTGATCGAGGAGTTGCTCTCCAGGATCTTGTGCGTACCGCCAAAGTATTCAAGGCTGCCGCCCACGTCGCGACGAAGCGCCACCTGGTTACCGCCACGGGAGATGGCAACCTCAAGAGCTGCGTATGCAGCGCGCTCCTTTTCCTGCATCGACCCCTGTACCGAGGCAATGCCCATGGAAATGGTCAGCGGGAAGGAGTTGTCACCGATCTTTGCGTCCATGACCGTTCCGAGAATGCTGAAGCGGTCTGCGATGCAGGCTTCTAACTTTTCCTGGGTGAAAACAGCCAGATATTTATCTCTGTCGTATTCGCGGATCATGCCGTCCAAGGATTCCACCCATTCCATCAGAATGCGGTCGATGCGGATGGATGTCTCGCGGTAATTGGCACGAACAAACTGGGTCAGCTCCTGCAAATTGTCAATGGCAATGTACGCCACAACGGGATTGTCGCGCTCGGATTGCTCCTTGAGCTCCAAAAGACCGCTCACGTCGCGGAATACGGTAAAGTAATATTCCTCACCGTCGATTCGCATGGGGTAGCTTTGCAGCTCGTAGCGTCTGCCGTTGCCAAGGCGGGTAACGGGGCCCTCGGGCAACAGATCGGACTGCTCTGTCGAGGATTTCGCACCGTGCGCAGAAACCGCAATAATCTCTGCGGGAACGGCACAGAAATCGGACAGACGGATATTGCAAACGGGGGAGTGGTAGCCAAGCACGTCCTGCAGGGCACTGTTGATCACCTTGACCACGCCGTCACGCCCGATGATGGCGTAAGGCACGTCGATGACGTAGCGGAACATATCGTACATGTCGGTATCCACGCGATCTGCCTCGGTAATCGCCTCGCGCAGGCGCAGATAGCGTACAAGGTAAATAAGGAAAACGATCACAAACGTCAGAACGAACAAGGAAATTGAGCCAATGCCAAACCAGCCGTTTTCGGTAATGGAGGGCTTGACGCGATTGATCACGGTATAGGCAACCAATAAAAGCAAGGCTGTTGCCGAGCTGATGGCAAAGGGTACACGCAAATCAATATATAAGGAGTCCTTTTTGCCGGTATAATGCCCGTTTCTATGATGCTCGGAACGATTCTTCATATCAATTCCCTCCTTGCGAGTTGTTCATTTTCTTTTCCAGTACCTTTGCAAGTGCCTGCATGATCACCCCGAATGCACCAAAGAAGGAGAGCATGGGGATGATGGCAATGCCAAGGAAGAGAAAGGCAATGACATAGGTCAGGATCAGCGGCCACTTGACGGGGGCACGCTTGATGTTGGTGATGGTGATCGAAATGCCCATGACGGCTAAGATCGGCATCAGCACGCACAAAAGATTGAGTGCGATAAAGACCACGGTCTCTGCGGCGGGAATCATGGAGCAGATCAGTAAAGCAGCATAGCACAAGATCATGAGTACGGCCGTGGGCACCGAGGGCGCGTATTGAGAGAGGTGCTCGGGGCAAGCCTCCTTGGGCTGGCTGTGAATGAGTACCGCGGTAAAGCCGCGGTGCGCGGTAAAGGCAACAAGCCAGGTCAGCATGATCACGCAGCCGGGCATCAGCCCCAGCACTGCGTAAGAGACCGATTCGGAGAACTGTGCAATGGTTTCGGCATCCAGCTGGCCGCCAAGCATTTGCTCGACCTGCTCTGCAAGCTCGGGAGTTTCGGCCATCATCTGCAGGGCCTCGGTAAACAGCTGCGAGATCGACGCGTGGAAGGCGCTGACGGCATTGGTGATCCCTTCTGCCGAGAGTGGCATGCCCGCAAGCATCAGATCCCCAAGGATCAGGAGCACCAGGGCACCGACCAGCGTGCCTGTGACCGTACCGATCGAGACGATGATGGAAAGCTTATTTTTGCAGCTGACGGCCAGCGCAAGTGCGCCCAGAGCCGGGAGCAGAGCAAGCAGGGAGAGCATGAAATTCTGCGTCAAAAGGAACGAGATGCCATAGGCTGCGGGAGCGGCTACGGCAAAGGGCAGGTAAGCTGCACCCTTGGCGTCAGCCAGCAGCGCGGCACCCGAAACGATTGCGCAAAGTAAAGATGCAAACAGCGCGCAAAACCAGGGGCTGATCAGAAACGAAGCGGCAAGACCGATGACGCTGCAGGTCAGAAAGAGCGGCTTTCTGCAAAGAGTCAGCGCAAAGGTGGCGCAAAGTGCCAAAGTGCCAAAGGCAATGGCGGCGGGAATATTCAGCCCTGCACCGGTTTCGGGATCAACGAGGTTTATATAGTGAAAAAGCACGGGGAGTGCGATCTGACAAGCAAGAAAGACAATCGTGCAAAAGGCCAGCACCTTGACAGATAAGGGTTTGCGCTGCACGCTTGGCGTGGGAGTATTGGAAGTATTTGAGGTATCCATCTCTTCTCCTTTCTGTACCCGCAAAAAGACACAGGGGCACAATCATACCATTATAATAGTATAACATATATTTTTTCATTTGTAAACAATAATCCTGACAAAAATAAGAAAATGAGGTGAAATTTCTCTGAAAAAAGTGCAAAAAAGCCCACCAAGATTAGCTTGGCGGGCAAAATCGGTTTTATTTACGCTTCGGGCTCTTTCATTTTACGCTTTTCGATCAGCTTTGCGGGCAGGTCTGCAAGGAATTCGATCCCGCGATCGATGCGCAGCAGCTTGAACAGATAAATTTTTCCGAGCGTGAGAAGCGAGGTGGCAAGATAAATGGCCGCGATCGCGCCAAAAGAGCAAAGCACCATTTTCCAGGTGGGATAGTCTGCAAAGACACGGAAGGAATGCCACAATTCATCCCAGTACCAGCCTGCCGAGCAAACGTGCAGCACGAAAACGCCCCAGGTTGCCTTGGCGAAGTTGGCGATCAGCCACTTGATCGGCTTGCCCTTGATTTTCAGCTGCATAAAGAACAAAAGCAGCATGACGGACATGATGACCATGAGCGGAGAGACGTAGCTGATCAGGTCGTCGCGGAACTTGTAAAGCACCGATTCCTTATCCACAAGCCCAAGGGAGGCTTGCTTTTCTATGTACATCATCTTGAACCACGCAACGGCGGCGCACAGAAAGAACGAAGGCAACGTCACAAACCATTTTGCCCACTTGGGCGCGCCGTACATGCGGAAGTATGCACCGATGACGTAAAGCGAGATCAGCCAGATGGCAGAATAGCCGCCGCTCAGGCCAAAGCTGTCCTTGTGCACGATCAGCTTGGTAATCGTGGGCACCTGCAGCCAGAAGATGATGGCGATATGCTGCCGGCGCGAGATCGCGTGCAGGCCCTTGTTCAGAAGAGGCATCAGCGGGAACAAAAGAAAGTAAGCGCAGATGTACCACAGCTCGCGTCTTGCCATGGGGAAGACGGCCGAGATCCACCAGTCGCGCTGCACCTCGACAGAGGGGATGAAAAAGTGTGCGATGGCGGTCATGGCCAGAATCAGTACCACGGTCTCCAGCCAAAGGTGGATAAAGCGGCGGAATTTGAACTTGGTTTTGACGTTGGCAAAGCCCGAGATGATGGCGTAGCAGTTGACAGAGCAGTAGCCCACCGTCTCCAAAAACCACGCAACCATATAGTTGGTCGAAAGCGGCTCGGCATACGTATATACGCCGCCGTGTCCCATGACGTGCAGTAAGATCACTAACAGCATGGACACAATGCGGAACAGCTCCACGCCCATGTTGCGCTCACTCTTTTGCCCTATGGGCTGCAAAAGCTCGGCCTGTGCTTCGGGTTTCGTTTTAAGTGCAGTCATTTGCATTCTCCTTTTCAAAGCCTGATAGGTTGGCTATATTATGCCACACATCCGTCATAATGTCAAGAACGGCGGAAACCGGGCGCTTCATGGAATAAGGACGCATTATTTGGCCGCAAAGTTACCGATTTCAAAAATTTTTTGCAAAAAATTCAAAAAATATTCGCATAAGGTATTGCAAACGGCAAAAACTTGTGTTATAATGCCTATAGTAGATACTATGTTGGAGTGGGTTGAGCAAATCCACTCCAAAAATTTTGTTACGGAAAGGAAGAAAGCATGAGTACAGCACAAGGCGCAAAAAGGCAGGGCAGTATCGCGCAAAGAGTTTGGGAGATCGTGCTTCCCACGGCCGACGAGCTGGAGTACATCCTCTGGGACGTTGAGTTTGTCAAGGAAGGCGCGGACTACTATCTGCGCATCACCATCGACCACCCCGAAGGAATCACCATTGACGATTGCGAGCGCTTCCATCGCGCCATTGACCCGGTGCTGGACGAGGCCGACCCCATCACACAGGCATATATCTTGGAGGTCTCCTCTCCCGGTATCGAGAGAGAGCTCAAGAACCGCGACCACGTGGAAATGTGCCGGGGTGACACGGTAGAGATCAGACTTTATTCCGCCCTGCACGGCGCAAAGGTACACCGCGGCATTCTCGTGGGAATGACCGAGGAGGGCAACGTGCAGATCGAGCAGGGTGACAAGCTGCTGGAGTTTGACGCAGACAAGATCGCCAAGCTGCAGACTATTTACGATTTCGGCGCAAATTGAGAAAAGGAAGGAACCAACAATGAATAACGAATTTTTCGCTGCTCTGGAGCTTCTGGAGAAGGAAAAGGGAATCCCCAAGGAATACATGATCGAAAAGATTGAGGCAGCCCTGTTGTCCGCGTTCAAGAAGGAATACGGCAACGGCACCAACGTCAGAATTCATATCGACGAGGTCAAGAAGGACGTGCGCGTTTACCAGCAGCACGAGGTTGTCGAGGAGGTTGAGGATCCCCTGACCCAGATCTCCCTGGCGGACGCTAAGGAGATCAGCAAGAGATATACCGTGGGCAAGATCGTGGAAACCGAGGTCAAGCCCAAGAATTTCCGCAGACTCAGCGCAGCCGCTGCAAAGTCGGTCATCATCCAGGGCATTCGCGAGGGTGAGCGCAGAGCTATACAGGAGGCTTACGAGAATAAGAGAGAAGAGATCATCACCGCAACCGTTGACAAGGTCGATTACGAGACCGGCAATGTGCTGCTTGCAACCGACGACGGCAGAGCCGTGCTTCGTGCAGAGGAGCAGATCCCCGGTGAGAGCTTCTACCCCGGCGACAAGATCAAGGTGTTCGTGCAGGAAGTCAACAAGGAGTCCAAGGGCCCCATCGTCACGCTTTCCCGTTCTCACGCAGGTCTTGTACGCAGAATGTTCGAGCTTGAGGTTCCCGAGATCGCAGACGGCGTGGTCATCGTCAAGGGCGTTTCCCGTGAGGCAGGCTCGAGAACCAAGATCGCAGTGTTCTCCAGAGACCCCGACGTGGATCCCGTGGGTGCCTGCATCGGTAACCGCAGCATGCGTATCGACAGCATCGTTGACGAGCTGCGCGGTGAAAAGGTTGACATTGTCAAGTACAGCGAGCAGCCCGAGGTATACGTGGCAGCCGCACTTGCTCCCGCAAACGTGCTGGACGTTGTCATGACCGGCGAGCGCGCTTGCCGCGTGCTGGTTGACCCCGATCAGCTTTCCCTTGCCATCGGTAAGGAGGGTCAGAACGTGCGTCTGGCCGCAAGACTGACCGGTATGAAGATTGATATCAAGTCTGAATAAATTGTATATATGGAACAAAAAGCAAAAAGGATTCCCATGCGTCAGTGCCTGGGCTGCAACGAGCATTTGCCTAAGCGTGAGCTGATCCGCGTGGTCCGCACACCCGAGGGTGAGGTGGTTGCGGATACTACGGGAAAAAAGAACGGCCGCGGCGCATATATCTGTCCCAAGAGTTCTTGCCTGCGTAAGGCGCAAAAGAGCAAGAGGCTGGAAAGAGCGCTGGAGTGTGCCATTCCGGACGAGGTGTTTGACAGCATCGAGCAAGCACTTTGCTCAGAGGAGCACGCATGAGCGGCGGGGATCGACTGTTTGGCGCCATCGGGCTTTGCAGAAGAGCGGGAAAGCTGATCTGCGGCGTGCCCTTGATTTGCACCGAGCTCAAAAAACACGGAGCGGTGCAGGCGGTGCTGGCAGCATCCGACGTATCGGACAATACAAGAAAAAAACTCAACGATAAATGCAAATTTTACAGCGTGCCGCTGTACTTTCTGCCCTGCAAGGCAGAGGATTTGGCGGCCGCGGTAGGTAAGGATGCACCTATTGGTGCCGTAGCCGTCACCGATGCGCAGCTGATGCGCGCGGTCAAGGCGCACCTGCCCGAAGGGGAGTAGGAGCAGTCCTTACACGTATATGCGAAAATCGGATATACGACCTCAAGGGTATTTTAAGGAGGATTTATGGCAACAAACCCGCAATTCAAAGTGATACAACTGGCCAAGGACCTGGGCCTGAAGAGCAAGGATATCGTAGATCTCTGTGCCGAAAAGGGCATGGACGTCAAGACGCAGAAGGTGCTCGAGCCCGGTGAATTCGACCTTCTTTTCGACGCGCTCACCAAATCCCGTCAGGTGGATAATATTGACGATTACTTAGATGGGGTGACCTATATTCCCTCCCGCATTCCCAAGAAGGAAAAGCCCGAGGTAGATGCTGCAAAGGCTGCAGAGGCGGCAAAAGCAGCGGAGAAGGCAGCAGAAGCCGCTAAAGCGGCTGAAAAGGCAGCGGCTGAAAAGGCAGCGGCTGAAAAAGCTGCGGCCGAAAAAGCTGCGGCTGAAAAAGCTGCGGCCGAGAAAGCTGCCGCAGAAAAGGCAGAAGCTGCTAAAGCAGCTGAAAAGGCAGCGGCTGAAAAGGCAGCAGCGGAGAAGCTCGCTGCAGAGAAGGCGGCTGAAAAGGCAGCGGCGGATGCAGTTGCTGCACAAAAGGCAGCGGCAAGAGCGGCAGCCATCGAAAGAGCGGCAGCGATCGAAGCAGCAGCCAAGGCTGCAGCGGATAAGCGCGCGCAGGCTGCAGGTGACCGCCGTCCCGAAAGAGGCGCAAGAGATGACCGCCGTCCCGCACAGGGTCAGCAGGGCCAGGAGCGCAGAGGCGCACAGGGCCAGCAGCCTCAGAATGATCGCTTTAACCGTGACGGACAGGGTCAAAGATCCGCACAGGGTCAGAACGACCGCTTTAACCGTGACGGCCAGGGTCAAAGATCCGCACAGGGTCAGAACGACCGCTTTAACCGTGACGGCCAGGGTCAGAGACCTGCACAGGGTCAGAACGACCGCTTTAACCGTGATGGCCAAGGGCAGAGACCCGCACCCGGCCAGGACCGTGGCTTTGGTGGACAAGGCAGAGACAACGGCCGTCCGAACAACAATCAAAGACCTAATAATAACTATAATCAGAGAGGCGGCGTAGATAAGGACGACTACGTACCCTCCGCACCCAGAGAGAAGTTCCAGGTGCAGGCCATCGTGCGCGGCCAGACCCCCAAGGGCGGTGACGGTCAGCACAAGAAGGGCGCTGTACGCGTTGTGGATACCAGAACCACCGAGGTCGACCTTTCCAAGTACGACGAAAAGCTGGACACCTTTGTTACCGAGAGCGACAGAGACCTGCGTTCGGGTAACCAGCGCGGCGGTAAGAAGCAGATGCCCGGCAAGCCCATGGGCAAGAATCAGAAGGGCGCAAAGAAGCAGCAGCCCGTAGTCAAGCAGATCGTGCGCGTGGAAATTCCCGAGGAAATTTCGGTTGGCGAGCTTGCAAGCAGACTCAAGGCAACCGCCGGTGAGGTCATCAAGAAGCTGGTCGGCCTTGGCGTGATGGCTACCGTCAACCAGCTGATCGACTACGATACCGCAGCAATGATCTGCGAGGAAATGGGAGCCGAGTACACCCGCGAGGTGGTTGTCACCATCGAAGAAAAGCTGTTTGACCAGACCGAGGATACCGACGAGATGCTGCAGGACAGAGCACCTGTCGTATGCGTTATGGGTCACGTTGACCACGGTAAGACCTCGATTCTGGACGCGATCCGTCATGCAAACGTCACCGCAGGCGAGGCGGGCGGCATTACCCAGCACATCGGTGCATACAGAGTCAGAATCAACGATCAGGACATCACTTTCCTGGACACCCCCGGTCACGAAGCGTTTACCGCTATGAGAGCGCGCGGTGCACAGGCAACCGATATTGCAATCCTTGTTGTAGCAGCGGACGACGGTATCATGCCTCAGACCATTGAGGCAATCAACCACGCAAAGGCTGCAGGCATTGACATTGTGGTTGCAATCAATAAGATGGATAAGCCCACGGCTAACCCCGACGCGGTCAAGCAGGAGCTGACCAAGTACGATCTGGTTCCCGAGGAATGGGGCGGCGACGTCATTTGCGTGCCCGTATCCGCGTTGACCAAGCAGGGCATTGACGATCTGCTTGAAAGCGTGCTGCTGGTGGCAGAGGTCAAGGAGCTCAAGGCTAACCCCGACCGCCGTGCAAAGGGTATTATCATCGAGTCCAGACTGGACAGA
>CAZCRV010000051.1:0-11353 GCA_964501175.1 uncultured Clostridium sp. | reverse complement strand
AAAAATGCAGAATGCAGAATGCAGAATTGCGGTAGAAAAGCCTTGCGTTTGCAAGGCTTTTCCGATTTGAATTGTATTTTTTGTGCGCTCAGCGTACGAACTCCTCGTAGATGGCCTGAACGGCGGGGATGTACTCGTCGTCGGCGATGCCCACGATGATGTTGAGCTCGGAGGAGCCCTGGTCGATCATGCGGATGTTGATGCCCTTGGATGCCAGCGCATCGAACACGCGCGCAGCAGTACCCTTAGCCTTGACCATACCGCGGCCCACGACTGCAACCAGCGCCATATCGTCCTCAATGGTCACGCTGTCGGGAGAGACCGTGCGGCAGATGGCCTGCAGGATTCTCTCGCGCTTGCCTTCAAGAGATGCGGTGGAGGTGACCACCGACATGGTGTCAATGCCCGAGGGCAGATGCTCGAAGGAGATGCCGTTTTCTTCTAAAATCTCCAGCACCTTGCGGCCAAAGCCGACCTCGGCGTTCATCATATCCTTTTCAATGTTGATAACCGAGAATTCTTTTCTGCCCGCAATGCCCGTGATCACGCGCTCGGTGTCGTACTGCGTGGTGGACGCCACGATCATGGTGCCGCGATCCTCGGGGCGGTTGGTATTGCGGATATTGATGGGAATGCCTGCCGAGCGAACGGGAAACACAGCGTCCTCGTGCAGCACGGTTGCGCCCATGTAGGAAAGCTCACGCAACTCGCGGTAGGTAATGGTATCAATGGTGCAGGGATCCTTGACGATGCGGGGATCGGTCATCAGAAAGCCCGAAACGTCGGTCCAGTTTTCGTAAAGAGTCGCGCCTGCAGCGCGGGCTACGATCGAGCCCGTGATATCCGAGCCGCCGCGCGAGAAGGTCTTGACCGTGCCGTTTGCGGCACAGCCATAAAAGCCGGGGATAACGGCGTGGCGATAGTGCGCCAGCTCTGCGGACAGTACGCGGTCGGTCTTTTCCTGGTCGAAGGTGCCGTTTTCCTTGAAGAAGATGACGTTCTCGGCGTCAATGAAGGGAAAGCCGAGGTATTTTGCAAGAATCAGACCGGAGAGGTACTCGCCGCGGCTTGCTACGTAGTCTCTGCCGGGACGGTGCAGCATGGCGTTCTTGATATATTCATATTCACCCGAAAGGTCGAAATCCAGGCCCAGATCGCGGATGATGCTGTTGTAGCGCTCGGTGATGTTTGCGTAGTATGCATCCACCTCCTGCATGCTCCTTTTCTCGCGGATCATCTGGTAGCAGGTGTAGAGCATATCCGTGACCTTGACATCATCGGAAAAGCGCTTACCGGGAGCGCTGGGAACTACGTATCTGCGCGCGGGATCTGCCTTGACAATGGCAGCAACCTTTTTGAAGTGCTCGGCGTCCGCCAGGGACGAGCCGCCGAATTTGACAACTTTGATAGACATGGGGAAAACTCCTAAAATAAAAATAACAAGGGCAGACAAAAAAAGAGTCTGCCCTAATATTATATGTATTATTTGGCACTCTGTCAAGTGCCTGTGACAAGGTTTTTGTCGTGCGCGCACGAATTCTTGCATCACACGGGCCAATCCCTGTCAAAATGCGGCGGCTTGTGGCCGTGCGGGGGCTTTGGCGGTCTGTTTGGCGAGTCCTGCTCGCTGATATACCTTTTTGCCTGGGTAGAGAAAAGCTCGAAATAACGCCCCTTTTTGTCCATGAGCGCGCGGTGGTCACCCTCCTCGATCACGCGCCCGTATTCCATGACTAAGATCTTGGTCGCCACGGTTGCGCTGGAGAGACGGTGCGAGACGAAGATGGTGGTCTTGTCTGCGCGCAGGCGGTCAAACTGGTTAAAGATCTCCTGCTCGGCCATGGGGTCAAGCGAGGCGGTGGGCTCGTCTAAGATCAGCACGTCGGATTCGCTGTAGAAGGCGCGGGCGATGGCCAGCTTTTGCCATTGGCCGATCGAAAGCTCGGTGCCATCCGGCTCAAAATAGCGCATCAGCGCGGTGTCGTAGCCGCCCTTGAGCTTGGAAATATACTCGTCGGCATTGGATTGCATAGCAGCCTCGCGGATCTTTTGTGCGTCGGGGGTCTTATAGATATCACCGAACGAAATGTTCTCCGAAACGCTGACCGCATATTTGCCGAAGTCCTGGAAAATGATGCCGAACATCTTGTAAAGATCCTCTACGTCGTATTCGCGCAGGTCGCGTCCGTCCAGCAGAATTCTGCCCTCGGTAGGATCGTAAAGGCGCGTGAGCAGCTTGATCAGCGTGGTTTTACCCGCACCGTTGAGTCCGACAAGCACCAGCGTCTCACCCGGACGGATGGTGACGCATACGTCGTCCAGCACGCGGCGGTCGGATCCGGGATAACAAAAGCTGACGTGGTCGAATACAATGGTATGTGCGCTGCCGTGATTGACGCGTGCAGGTGCGGGATGCGGGCACTCCTCGGTCGGCTCGGGCAGCACGGGTACGACGGTCTGCTTTTCCTTGATAAAGGCGATGAGGTTATCGATGAACAGCGTGCCCTCGTAGATGGTGGCGGAAATGGTGATCAACGAGGAGATGCAGGCGCTGACCGACATGAGCGAATTGGTGTAAAGGGAATAGTCACCGATCATCATCTGACCGAGGAATACGCGATATGCAATCAGCGCAAAGAACAAGAAATACGCGCCGTTGGTGATGATATTGATGATCAGATATCCCACGTTCTCTCGCAGAATCAGGCTGCGCAAGCCCGCGAAATACTTATCAAACGTGGTGCGGTAGCGGCCGATAAAGGTGTCGGACAAATGGAACAGGCGCACCTCCTTGACCAGGTCCTTGTTGACCATGAGATCGGAGTAGTAATTCATCTGTCTGCGATCCTTGGAGCGGCGACGGATGTAGTCGAAATTTTTGCGTCTGTAATAGAAATTGACGATAGCCGTGGGAATGGCCAGAAGCGACATGACCAGGGCGGCGATCCACATGTCGGGGATGATGACCAGCGTGATGATATACGAGATCAGCTGAATGACGGTGGTGATGACCGAGAAGGTGGAGGACAGGATCTGGATGGGTCTGTGTCCTGCCTCGCGGTTGGCGTTTTCCAGCTTTTCGTAAAATTCGGGCAGGTCAAAGGAGGCAAGATCCAATTCCTTGGCCTTTTCCATGATCATGATCTTGATCTGCTTGACCACCAGCTCGCCGCCGATGCGGGTCACGGCGTTGTTGATAAGCGAGACGACCGAGGATACCACGCGCAGCACGAACGAAAGCAGCACAAGGGAAAATACCAAAGAGGCAAGCAGAAACGCATCGTTGTTGCCACGCACCATCGTGACAATGGCCTGCCAGGGCAAAATCTGCCAAAAGCCCGATACCTCAGCGCCCGAGGAGGCAAGCGTGTAGGCGCTTTGCAGCGCGTTGAGAACGGCGCTGGAGACGTGCAGGCTCAGAATGGGCAGCACACCCTGCAAAAGTGCAATGGCGGACATGGACAGCATGATCCAGGGAGCGGTTTTCCAAACAATGCCAAATATATAGAAAAGTCTGCCAAAGAAGCCGGAGAGCAACGTTGTCAGGTAAGAGGGAACTTGCCGAATCGAGGTCGGCTTGGGCACACTCGGTTTCTTGCGATCGCCGGGGAACGCATCGGGAGGGGGACCCATCATACGCATCTCACTTCCTTCCTTTTGAATATATATCCATTATATCATGAATTCTGCGCAATTTCAAGGAAAATGCGCCCACGAATGTAAACATTTTATACACGACTTGATTTATGAGCCAAAATGAGTTAAAATAATGGTAGAATAATCTGTGAGAGGTACATATATGAAATACAGCTTTTTCCCCGCCGACATTCTGCTGCCCGATTTTTCCGAGCACCAGGCGTATCTGTGGGCGGTGGTCGCCTGCGACCAGTTTACCAGCGAGCCCGAATATTGGGAGGCGGTTGCAAAAAAGGTGGGTGACGCCCCCTCCACGCTGCACATGATCTTGCCCGAGGTATATCTTTGTGAGCAGGCAGAGCGCATTCCGCGCATCAATGCGGCCATGGACAAGTGCCTTGCCGAGGTGCTGCGTGAGCATAAGGATTGCATGATCTACGTGCGCCGCCAGCAGTCGGACAGCACCATCCGACAGGGAATCGTGGGCTTGATCGACCTGGAGGAATACGATTATCACAAGGGAGCCGAGACGCTGATCCGCGCCACCGAGGGCACGGTGCTGGAGCGCATTCCGCCGCGTGTGGAGGTGCGCCGCAACGCTTGCCTTGAAATGCCGCACGTTATGCTGCTGATTGACGATCCCGCGCATACCGTTATGCCGCTGGCGCACAGCCTTTGCGAGCAGGAGCCCGCTTATGCCTTCCGATTGATGATCGGAGGCGGTGAGATCTGCGGCTTCCGCATCCCCGCCTCTCGCTGCGAGAGCATTCAGAAGGCCATGCAGGAGCTGGTAACCGAGGAGCAGATGCAGGCACGCTACGGCAAGGAGGGGCTTGCTCCCTTATTGTTCGCGGTGGGTGACGGCAACCACTCGCTTGCCACCGCCAAGGCCTGCTATGAAGAGCTCAAGCAAAAGCTTGGCGACGCGGCCCTTGAGCATCCCGCACGCTATGCGCTTTGCGAGGTGGTCAATCTGCATGATGAATCCTTGCATTTTGAGCCCATTTATCGCATCATGTTCGGCGTGGATCCCGAGGCTGTGATGAGCGAATTTGAAGTGTACGCGCAAAGCCTGCAGGGAAGCGCGGACGAACAAAAGGTGACCTTCATTTGGGGCGAGAATACGGGGGAGATTTGCATTGCGCATCCCGAAAAGCAGCTGGCCGTGGGTACTGTGCAGGATTTTGCGGACGCATATCTTGCCGCGCATCCCGAGGTGGAGATCGACTACATTCACGGCGAAAAGGCACTTTCCACGCTTTGCAAGCCCGAGCACACCTTAGGCTTTATGTTTGACGGCATGCACAAGGACGAATTGTTCCGCACCGTCCTCTTCGACGGTGCGCTGCCCAGAAAGACCTTCTCCATGGGACACGCCAAGGATAAGAGATACTACCTGGAGGCAAGAAAAATCAGCAACTAAGGAGAAAACGAATGAAGCTTTTGCATTGTGCGGATATTCATTTGGATTCGGTCATGGAATCCAATCTTTCGCCCGAGCAAGCCAAGGAACGCAAGAGAGAGTTGCTTTTGGGCTTTGCGGACATGGTGCGCTACGGAGCGGAGCACGACGTGCGCGGCGTGCTGATCGCGGGCGATTTGTTTGACGGGGCGTCCTGCGCCAAACGCACCAGAGCCTACGTGCTGGATCTGATGGCGCAGTATCCGCAAATTGAGTTTTACTATCTTTCAGGCAACCACGACGAGGGTGAGGTAGGCTTTACCGACACCAAAGCGCCGCTGCCCCAAAATCTGCACGTGTTTTCGGACACGTGGCAGGAATACAGAATTGACGGGGTCAGCATTTTCGGCTGCGTCGATCCTGCCGATAAAGAAACCTACGACGCACTCACGCCCGACCCCGAACGCGTGAATATTGCCATGCTGCACGGGCAGGTCTACGAATCGGACAACCGCTATGACGCGGGGGTCAATCTGCGCGCGCTGGCGGGCAAGAACCTGGATTATCTGGCGCTTGGCCATATCCATACCTTTCGCATTGACACGTTGGATGCACGCGGTACGTACTGCTATGCGGGCTGCCCCGAGGGCAGAGGCTTTGACGAATGCGGCAATAAGGGCTTTGTCATGCTGGACGTTGGAGAGGACGGTAAGGTGGCCGTGCAATTTGTCTCTTTGGCAAGACGCAAGTGCCACGTGTTCGAGGCGGACGTGTCGGACTGTGACAGTCTGCTCTCTCTTGAGCAGACCGTGATCGACGCTTGCCGCGCAGCCTCTGCACAGGATCTTGTCAAGTTAGAGCTTGTGGGCAGCGCGGCCCCCGATACCTGCCACGACGCATCCTATGCGGCAGGCGTGCTGTCCGACCGCTTTTATTTTGCCAAGGTGTACGACAAAACCAAGCTCAGCATCCGCGCTGAGGATTACCGCAACGATATTTCGCTCAAGGGCGAATTTGTGCGACTGGTGCTTGCCTCGGAGCTTGACGAGCAGGTCAAAATGCAGGTCATTGAAAAGGGGATCCGCGCGCTTGGCGGCGAGGAGGTGGACGCATGAAGCTGATCCGACTCTATATCGCGGGCTTTGGCAACCTGCAGGACTATACTTATGAATTTACCGATGGCGTCAACGTCATCGCAGCCCCCAACGGCTGGGGTAAGAGTACCTTTGCTGCCTTTTTGCGCAGTATGTTCTACGGCCTTGGGGATACCCGCGCGCGCAGCGTGGCAGAAAATCCCCGCAAGCGCTTCACTCCTTGGTCGGGCGGCAGCTTTGGCGGCAATCTGGAATTTGAAGCGAACGGAAAGCAGTATCGCATCGAGCGCTTCTTTGGCGCAAAGGAGAGCGAGGACACCTTCGCGCTGTACGCATTGGATACGGGAAAGGTCAGCAACGATTACAGCGAGCAGATCGGACAGGAGCTGTTCGGCATTGACGCGGATGGCTTTGCCCGAACCGTTTACATGGACGCCTCGGCGCATATCCACGGCAAGGTGGACAAATCGGCCAATAACAGCATCAATACCAAGCTCAATAACCTTTTGGAGGCAGAAAACGACCTTGGCAACTACGAGCAGGCCATTGACGCGCTGATCAAGCGCAAGCGTTACTATAAGACCACGGGCGAGCGCGGCGAGATCTACGCGGGCGAGCGCAGATTGCTTGAGCTGCAAAGACAGATCGAGGTATGCGCGGCGCAAAAGGCGCAGGCGCAGCAGCTGGACCGCGAGATCGCAGTACTTGGGCCCATCGTAGCCGAGAGTGAGCAGAAAATGCAAGAGCTTCACCGTGAGCTGACGCGCGCGGTGGGCCAAAAGGAAAGACGCGCCACACTCGAGGCCTACAGCCGCATGCGCAGCGAGATCTCTGCAGCCAAGCGCGCAGCAGATGCCATCGAGGGCGAATTTGAGGGTGAGCTGCCCACGCTTGCCGAGGCGGAAAAGCACCAGCTATTGGCAGGTCAGCTGACCACACTTTCGGGCAGAGCGCAGCAAATGCAGAGCGACACCGCCACCAAGGAAGCCATTGCGTCTCTTGCCTCCACGTTCCAAAACGGTGTGACGCCGATTGCCAAGATCAACGAAGCACTTGACGTGTGTGATGAGCTCAAAAATATCGAAAGCGAGATCCGTGCGCATAAGGCGCAGGCGGACTTTTTGCAGGATGAGGCCGATGCCATTGGGGATCCCACCCCACCCAAAACGGGTAAGCAGGGCAGGAAAGCCGCTGAGGGCAAGGTGTTTGGCGTGGTATTGGCCTGCCTTTCGGTCGCATTGCTGGTCGTGGCAGCTGTCATGCTGCTTGGCAGCCGCGTAGCACTTGGCATCATCAGCGGAATCGGCGGCGTGGCTATGCTGGGACTTGCCGTGTTCGTGCTGCTGGGTGCAGTCAATGCCGCGCAGCTCTCGGGCAGAAGCAAGCGCGCAGCCAATGCAGCACTTAAGATCGAGACCAAAAAGCAGCTGCTGGAAAAGCGCGAGCGCGAGCTGGGGCTTGTGCAGGAATATAAGGAAAAATATACCGATAAGGCTGCCGTGCCGGTTGCCCTTGCGCAAAAGCACGCGCTAAAGGTGGATGCGGGTTACATCTCCGCACTCACTGCACTCAAGCATACCACCGAGCAATATCTGCGACTTTGCGAGCAGCAAAAGGCCAAGGATGAGCTTTATGAGGGCATTTTGGCCGAGGCGGACGAGACATGGGAACGTATCAGTACCTTCCTTGCTCGCTGGAACAGACCCTTTGACCGCGCGGATTGCGCGTTTGTGCTGGCCGAGATGCGCACCGTGCTCTCGGACGTGCAAAGACGCAGACAGGAGATCGCGCAAAAGGAGGATGCCGCGCGCAAGTTTGCGCTGGAAAACAACGTGCGCAGCCTTGCCGAGGCAGGGGGACACGACGAGCAGCCCGCCGATTCCGAGGCAATCTCCGCTGCCTGGGAGCAGAGCCAACAGAGATATAAGGAGCAGAGCGCACAGCTGGGCGCACTTGTGCAAAAGGCGGAGGCTCTGTACGAATCAGCCGATGCATACGGCACGCTGGTCGCCGAGCAGCAGGCGCTGCAGGATACCTTGGAGGTGCAAAACGCCAACTACCAGGCCATTGTGCTGGCAGAGAAGTACATGACCCTTGCAAGAGAAAATCTTTCCTCGCGCTATCTGGATAAAATGCAGAACGCCTTTGTGGACCGCATACAGCAGATGGGCGGCGACGGGCTGAAGTTTACCATGGATACCGACTTTGGCGTCATGCTCATGGAAAAGGGCAAGAGCCGCAGCATCGAGTATCTGAGCAGCGGCTGGAGAGATTTGGTGGGCTTTTGCCTGCGGCTTTCCTTGGCAGACGGTCTTTTCGAGCAGCAAAAGCCTTGCCTTGTGCTGGACGATCCGTTTGTTTACTTGGATGCGGAGCGCGCTCGCGCTGCCCGCAGGCTGATCGACGCACTTTCCGAGGAATATCAGATTATTTACCTGACCTGCAGGGAATAATTGTTTTTGAATCTACAGAAACGGAATTTTTGATATGGCAAATATAATCATTGTCGGTGCAGGTGTGGCCGGACTTACGGCAGGCATTTACGCGCAGCTGCACGGACACCATGCAACCATTTATGAGCGACACTACAGAGCCGGCGGAAGCTTGACCGGCTGGGATCGCCACGGCTATCATATCGACAACTGCATCCATTGGCTCACGGGTACCAATCCCGTCACCGATTTTTATAAAATGTGGGAGACGCTGGGCGCTTTGGGGGAGGGCATCGAGGTGCACCAGCCCGAGAGCCTTTACACCTATGAAAACAGCCAAGGACAGCAGCTTTCGCTTGGCAAGAGCCTTGAGCAGCTCAAGCAGGATATGCTGCGCGTCTCCCCCGAGGACGAAAAGGAGATATTGCGCTTTATTCATGCCATCCGTTCGATGCAAAGGCTCAACGGAATCGGCGGCAAGGATTGCGAGCGACGCAGCAACGCATGGGAAAAGCTGACCGCCGCGCCCGATCTTGTCAAAAACTACAAGTACAGCATTGGGGATCTGGCTGCGCGCTTCAAGAGCCCCATGCTCGGGGAGTTCTTCCTCTCCTTTATGCCCGCACATTTCAGCTCACTCGCCCTGATTATGGTGTTCGCCACCTTTACGAGCAAGAACGGCGGCATCCCGCGCGGCATCTCCTGCGCGATGGCAGACCGTATGGTTGAGCGTTTTCGCTCGCTTGGCGGCGTGCTGCAGCTCAAAAACGGCGTCGGCAGGATTAACGTGCAAGGGCAAAGAGCCGAGTCTGTGACCTTGGATGACGGCACGACCGTCACGGCCGATTACGTGATCATCACGGCAGACCCAGCATCCGCATTCGGCAGCCTCTTGGATCGCTCCTATATGCCCGCCAAGCTGGCAGAGCAGTACAAGGACAGCAATATGATCCGATTTTCTTCCACGCATTGCGCCTTTGCCTATGACGGTGAGGACGTATGCTTTGCGGGCGACATGGTGTACGAGGTACCCGAGAGGTACAGAGAGCTGCTTTGCAGCAAGTATCTGATGATGCGCGAGTTTTCGCACGAAAAGGATTTTGCTCCCGCGGGTAAGGGCATCATTCAGACCATGGCGTATTGCATGGAGGACGATGCCAAGGCGTTGGTCGTGCTGCATAAGGATAAAGCCGCTTATCACGACTATAAGCAGCGCATGGCAAAGGCTGTCGAGGAGATCATCTGCGAGCGCATGCCGGCACTTAAGGGCAAGATTACCTGCATCGATACCTGGACCCCTGCCACCTATCACCGCTTCGTTGGCTCCGAGGTCGGCTCGTTTATGAGCTTTATCATGCCCGCAGGAGCTGCCCCCAAGCAGCTGTCCGGTAACGTTCCGGGTCTTGATAACGTCGTGCTTGCCACACAATGGCAAATGGCTCCCGGCGGCCTGCCCATCGCAGCCACCGCAGGCATCGATGCCATCAAGCTGATCGATAAAAGGGAAAAGAAAAAATAAAAAGACGAAATTGTTCTTGTAAGATAAATCACCCCGACAGACCTTGAAATCTGTCGGGGTGGCTTTTAAATGCGGACATCAATGATAAAGCTGCTTACAGTATCCAAAGATTGTTGTAGGAGCCGCGATAATTGAAATAGTGCTGTTGGTTTTCCGCCATCAATCTCGCAGTCTTCAAAATCATCAGTGTGTACATCACCCACTCGCCGCAGTCAAGCGAATACATGCGCACGGGGGAGTCCTCGTCCAGCATGACCTCGGTAGGGTGATCGACGTGGATCTCGGTCAACAGCTCCAGCGCTGTTGCCGCTTCCTCGGGAGAAATACCGCATTTTTTCGCAGCATAAGAGGCTGTAATGGGCTTGGACATATTCTCGGTCTGAAAAGCAAAGACCTTTCTGACGGCAGGCTTTGATAAGATTTCAAGCACCTGCCCGATCTCATCCGTCACAAGCTGCTCCGCATTCGCTTTTCCTCTGTGCAAAAGCCCGATCTCCGACGTGGCAATGATCGCCCCGCCGTTGTTGGAAAAGGTGGCCGTTTTCACTTGACGGTTTTCTTGCAGATAAGATCTCATTTTTTCCTTTTCCACCGAAAGATCCTTGCCGTCCACACTATCCACCCAGCCGCGTTGCGTCAGCTCAATGATGGTGTCGTACAGCATTTCGGGAATCTCGTCATAATCTACTGCCTTGCGCTTTTCTGCCGACTTTCTGCCTCCGTACAGCTCGTCAATCGTAATGTCAAAGCATCCTGCAATGACCGGAAGAAGCATGATATCGGGCATGGTGACCTCGTTTTCCCATTTGGAAACCGCTTGAGGGGTCACACCAAGCATTTCCGCAAGCTGCTCCTGCGTCATGCCGCTGCTTTTTCTAAGTTCAGCAATGGTTTTTCCTATTGTCATAATAACTCCTTATTTTGGGTATTCCGGATCCGTTGATACCATTATATCAAAAAGAACGTGGGATTTCAACAACGGAAAAAGAGAGTATGTAACCCAAACAGAGATAAAAGTGCATATTTGGTGAAAATTTAAGCCCGTAACATGACGTTTGACGAGGCAGAGAACTTGCGGATATGACAAGCGTCTGTCGAATTGTGCGAAAAAACCAGAAAAGAATCGAAAAAGAATCGAAAAAGAATTTTCACTTTTTTCAAAAAAGGGGTTGACAAAACAGAAAACGGATGCTATAATATATGAGTCCTTTAAAGAGGCCATGCTTGAACGCCGGTGTGGCGGAACAGGCAGACGCCCGGGACTTAAAAT
>CAZCRV010000050.1:1292-11656 GCA_964501175.1 uncultured Clostridium sp. | reverse complement strand
CAGCACGCAATACCAGATGTTGGCGGTTTTGAGCAGCACGATGGCGCACATGCCGCCGATCAGGAAAGAATACCCCACCTGCAGGATAGTCGCACCCGGATTTGCCCCGATAAAGAGATTGACTAAGTGCACAAGGCCAAACACGGCGCTGCTAACGGCTGTGGTCCAAAAGATCTGCTTGGTGCTGCCTCTTCTGCCGTCAAGGATCATCAGATAAAACAACCCGCGGAAGGCAAACTCCTCAAACATGCCAATGGCTAAGCAATACGCTACCACAAGCAGCACGCCGCCGATCGGATCTGTGACGTAGGCGTTCCCCGTGGCAAGCCCGATCAGGGGAAAATTGTTGATGGCCACCGCCAGCGAGGGCAATAAAAACAGCAGCGACTTCCCTATTGGCTGTCTCAAGGGATTGAGCACGCGATAGCCCATGTAGACGGTCATGACCACAAAGACGATCGCGCCCACGCCGTCCATGACCAGCGTATCTAAAACAGGTGCGCGGTACGCGTCGTTGGATATCAACGATCTCATCAGCTCGCTGTCCGCGACAGTTCCCGCAAAAAACAGCTTATACACGCCCACGATCGCCACGCAGGCGATCAGTACGGCGATGCAGACCTTACGACTGATCAGCGGCTTCTTCATTGGATTCCTCCGCAGCCATACATTTGGCGGTATAATTTCTGACGAATTTTTCAAGGAAGATGACGCCCACGCCCACCGCAATCAGCAAGAGCGCAGTTTGCTGCGAGGGGCTCAGGAATGGGATAATGCCCTCTCCGCGCGCGTCGGCACGCAGATACTCGGCAAAGAATCTCCAAACACCGTACGAAATGGTGTAAATGGGCAGGTTGTAATGCTTATTTTTGACCACGCGCCAAAGCAGCCAGGCTGCCAGCGCAAACAGGAAAATTGCCTCCAGCAGCTGCACGGGCACGGCGTAAAATTCCTTGACCGAGCCGTCGGTATACAGCTTCAAAAAGGTCAGCGTGTACCATTCCTTCTGCTCGCAGACCTTACCGTGGCAGCAGCCCGCCATCAGGCAGCCGATGCGGCCGATGCCATGCGCCAAGGGGATGACTGCACCCGCGATATGCGCAATGGGGAAAAAGTGATGGATATTCTCCTTGTTTTTGAAAAGGAACGCGCCAATGCCAAAGTAAATGGCGATAAAGATGACCACGCCGCCCACAAGGCCGCCGTAAAAGGTCGCGCCCGTGCCCCAAAAATCAAGGAATTTTGCCTCGGGATTTTGTGCAAGTGCGGCATTCCAGTTATAAAAGGTTTGCACCAGGGCTGCGGCATAATAACCGCAGCCTATGGCGACAATTCCCGTAATCAGTGCGAAATTCTGAATTTTTGCCTTAAACTTTTGTCTGTCAGCGAACACGCGGTACAGAACAAGGCAGGTGATGATGGCGATCATCAGGCAGATCTCATACAGCCCGAGTCGCAAATTCTCACCCAGATCAACAATCAAATACGGATACATGGGATCTCCTCCTTACTCGGCCTTGCCGTTCATGCGCAGCTCGTCAAGATCGGATTTGGTCACAAGCACCTTTCGCGGCTTGTTACCGTCCTGCTCCGAGATAAAGCCAAGCTCCTCCATGCGGTCCAAGAGTCCTGCCGCTCTGCCGTAACCCACCTTGAGGTAGCGCTGCAGCATGGACGTGGAAGCCTTGCCCTCGGTGACAACCACCTCAACAGCCTCCCACAGCTTTTCATCCTCGCCGTCGCCTCCGCCAAGGTCACCCTCGGCGCCGCCACCGCCGGCACCCTTCTTGTTGCCGCACTTGGCAGCCTCTTCCTCAATCTGCTTTGTAAAGCTGTCGTTGTACTTGGCCGAGCCGTTCTGCGTCTTGACAAAATTGACGACTCTCTCTACCTCGCCGTCCGCAACGAACGCACCCTGTACACGCTGGGGCTTGGGTGCGCCGACGGGTGCATACAGCATGTCGCCGCGACCGATCAGCTTTTCCGCACCGCCCACGTCGATAATGGTACGCGAGTCAACCTGCGAGGATACGGTAAATGCAATACGGGAAGGAATGTTGGCCTTGATCAGACCGGTGACAACGTCAACGGACGGACGCTGCGTACCAATGATGATATGGATGCCCGCAGCTCTTGCCTTCTGTGCAAGACGGCAGATGCAGGTTTCCACGTCGTCGGGCGCGGTCATCATCAAATCGGCAAGCTCGTCGATGATAATGACGATTCTGGGTAAATATTCCTTTTCGGGGTCATCCTTGGTAATCTCGTTATAGCCCGTGATATTACGCACACCAACCTCCTCGATCAGCGAGAAGCGGCGTTCCATCTCGGCAACCGCACTGGCCAGAGCGCCCGCAGCCTTTTTGGGGTCGCTGACGATGGGACAGTACAGGTGCGGGATATCACGGTACATGGTAAACTCTACTTTCTTGGGGTCGACCATGATCAGCTTGACCTCATCGGGTGTTGCCTTATAAAGCAACGACATAACAAGACAGTTGATGCAAACCGACTTACCCATACCGGTTGCACCCGCAACCAGAAGGTGAGGCATCTTTTCAATATCGAATACGACGGGCTTGCCCGAAACGTCCGCGCCAAGGCAGACGGCCACCTTACTCTTGTGGTTAATAAATTCAGGGCTTTCCAAAAGGTTGCGCAAATAAACGGTTGCGGGCTTGTCGTTAGGCACCTCGATACCCACGGCAGCCTTGCCGGGGATGGGCGCTTCGATACGCACGCCCGACTTTGCAAGTCCAAGCGCAATATCGTCAACCAGGTTGGCAATTGCGCGCACACGCACGCCTGCCTCGGGCTTGATCTCGTAACGCGTAACGGTAGGACCTGTGGAGCAGGTGACCTCCTTGACGCGGATGTGGAAATCCTCTAAGGTCTGGCGCAGCACCTCGGTGTTGGCCGCCACCTCTTCTTCGCTGGTGTGGTAGCTTGCGCTGCCTGCGGACAGCATATCGGTGGTGGGGAACACGTAAACGCTCTCGGGCTCTTCAGCCTCGGCCTGTTCGGTCATGCCGTCGTCCAGAAGCTCGTCCAGCATGTCCTCATAGTCCTCCTCAGGTTCGGGTTCGGGCTGTACCTTAGCGGCCTTGCTGCGGGAGCGAGGCGCGGGGATATCGTCCTCGAGATCCACCTCGATCTCCTCCATGGGCTCGTCCTTATCAAGCTCACCAACGTTGGCGTAAGCGTCCTCGTCGGGGATCTGCTCCTCTTCGGGAATCTGCTCGGTCAGGGTGGAGATATTCGCAGCATCGGCAGCATCCGCATCCTGCTCGTCGTCCGTCAGCTTGAGCGGCGTAAAGCCAATATCGTCGTCCTCATCCGACTCTTTTGCCTTACTCTTTTTCTTGCTCTTACGCGAGGGCTTCATATCAAGCTCGATCATCTCGCCGGTCTCGGGATCAACGCAGTATCCGTCGTCCTCGAAATCCTCGTCCCCGTCGCGAGCTTTTTTCTTATTCTTCTTCGCCTTGACGGGCGTGGGAATTTCGTCTTTCTCTTCCTCGTCCTCGTAGTCATCGTCGTCCTCTTCTGCGGCAAGGCGGGCACGAGCGGCACGCTTGGCGTTCGCGGCCTTGACCTTGTTCCAGAGCTGTACGGGCGTGATCTCCAAGAGCACCATGAACAGGATGATCACCACGAACAGTAGCACGAAGGGAGATGCCCAGCGGAACGCCCAGCAGAATACCCAGCCGAGATATCCACCAAGCAGGCCGCCCGCCTGCAAAAACTTACTTGCAAGAAACAGATCGCGTAGTCCCGTGTCCATATTGTCCACGCTCATGCCAAACTGGAAGATGTGAATCATGGCCGAGAACGAAGCCACGATCATGACGGACAGAATCGCCTTGACGGCGCGAGTCACGCCGTCGTCGGTCTTGAACCAATAGATGCCGAAAATGACCAGCAGCACAGGGAACAGATACGAGGCATGTCCGAAAATACCGAACAGCATGTTGCGGCAGATAAACTCGCCCACAACGCCCTCGAGCTGCGAGCCGTTGAAATAGCTGATAGCATTGAGCACCAACAAAACGGTCAGAATCAGGGCCAGCGCAAACAGAATAAAGGGCACGAATTGCAAGAGCTTATTCTTGCGTTTATTGGCCTTGGCAACGCGCTCCAGATTTTTCTTTCTCTCTGTGGCGCTGACGCTCGTGCCGCCCTTTCCTTTCTTGGTCGTACTCTTTTTGGGTGCGCTCTTTTTCTTGGGCGCAGAGCTCTTGGCAGCCGAAGCGGTCTTTTTGCTCGAATCGGTCGTTTGTTTGGAAGCCATTTCGTATGTATCCTCATCTTTCTCAGAAATTACATGGTATGCTTTGCGCGTCCGGCGGCATACTACGTACGCAGACGCCCGGCGCTTAGTTACAGTTACAATTATTATAACATTATTTGCGAGAAATTGCAAGTACCGAACATAGGATTTATCCCAAAGGAAGGTGAAGATTTTTGACTTTGATCAAAAGCCGTGCGCATCTTGGCGCGCTTGTGGGCTGCTCGCTGCTCGCGGGCGTCATCAACGGCCTTTTGGGCGCGGGCGGTGGCATCATTCTGATATTCGCGCTGACGCTGTTTTGCAAAGGTGCCTTGCCAGACCGCCGTGACCTTTACGCCACCGCGCTTGTCGTGACCCTTTCGCTCACGGTCGTCTCCACCGTGCTCTATATCCGTAACGGTAATGCCCCGCCCACCGACCTCTCGCGCTTTGTGCTGCCCGCCATTGCGGGCGGCCTTACGGGAGGACTTTTGCTTGGAAAAATCTCGGCAAAAGCACTCGGGCGCCTCTTCGCCGTTTTGCTGGTGATCTCGGGCGTGATTATGATTTTGCGATGAAAGGATTCTTTTATGCCTTGGTTTGATATGTTGATTTCGTTCGGAATTGCCCTGCTCTCGGGACTTGGCGTGGGCAGCGGTGGGCTTTTGGTCGTTTATCTGACGCTACTTTGTGCCACCCCGCAGCTGCAGGCGCAAGGGATCAATCTGGTATTTTTCATATTTTCCGCGGGCTCGTCCATGCTCGTGCACCTGTTTTCGCGCCGCCTGCCGCTTGCCTTGTGCATTTTGATGATTGCCGCGGGCATTCCCGGAGCGCTGATCGGCTCGCGCCTGGCCGCCTTGCTGCCGGGCGAGGCCTTGCGTAAGCTTTTCGGCGCGTTTTTGGTCACGGCAGGCCTTTTGACATTGACAAAACGCGACCCCCCTCGCGCAATCTTTGGCAATATTCACAACAGGCCCAATAATAAATAGATGATAATTTTTCATAATCGACAGGAAAAATTCCCGCTAACCCCTTTACAAATCCTTTGGAATGTGATATAATATCCTATGCATGGCGTTCTCACGGCCTTCGGATAAACGGCTGCTGTGCGGCACTTTCACCCGCCGATTTCTGTGGGACACGCAAAATGCGAAAAATATTTATTTTGAAAGGTGAAAAAAACATGACCACTCAAGAAAAACAGGCTATCATTGAGCAGTATGCCATCCACGAGGGCGACACCGGTTCTCCCGAAGTGCAGATCGCTATTCTGACCTACCGCATCAACAACCTGACCGAGCACCTCAAGGGCAACACCCACGACAACCACAGCCGTCGCGGTCTGTCCAAGATGGTTGGTCACAGAAGAAACCTGCTGGGTTATCTGCAGAAGGTTGACATTGAACGCTATCGTGCGATCATCAAGAAGCTGAACATCAGAAAGTAAAATACTGCGGGAGTGGAAAGCGGCGGATTTCTCTGCCGCCTCCACTCCCAACTGTTTTTTTGCCAAAAAACGTCGCATCGCACGGATTTAGAACTTAAACGCGCGCTTGTAGAGACCTCGGACAAGCTCGGGTTTAAGTACTAAAACCTGTGCGTAAGCGAAAAAAAGATCCCATGAATTTTGAAGAAGAAGAGGAGAAAAGAAGAAATGAATCCCGCAATTATCAGCTCTGAAATGAATTTCAAGAATCACAGAGTATTCCATTACACCCTGGCAGGCAGACCTCTGGTCATCGAGACCGGTAAGGTTGCAGGCCTTGCAAACGGCTCGGTTCTGTGCCGCTACGGCGACACCGTTGTGCTTTGCTGCGCAACCGCTTCCGAAAAGCCCCGCGACGGCATCGATTTCCTGCCCCTGTCCGTTGACTTTGACGAGAGAATGTACGCTGCCGGCAAGATCCCCGGCGGTTACCTCAAGAGAGAGGGTAAGCCCTCCGAAAAGGCAGTTCTGACCAGCCGCGTCATCGACCGTCCCATCCGTCCCCTGTTCCCCAAGGATCTGCGCAACGACGTAGCGCTGACCCTGACCGTTATGTCGGTTGACCCCGACTGCGCTCCCGAGGTGACCGCTATGATCGGTGCTTCCACCGCTCTTGCTATTTCCGATATTCCGTGGAACGGCCCCATCGGCGGCGCTTGGGTAGGCTTGGTTGACGGCGAGTTCGTGCTCAACCCCACCTACGAGCAGCAGAAAAAGAGCGAGATGCAGCTGACCGTTGCAGCCTCCATGAATAAGGTCGTGATGATCGAGGCAGGTGCTAACCAGGTTGCCGACGACGTTGTTTACGACGCAATCATGTACGCGCACAAGGAGATCAAGGAGCTGCTTGGCTTTATCAACGCCATCATCGACGAGGTTGGTAAGCCCAAGTTCGAGTATCCCTCCTGCGAGCTGGATCACGATATGTTTGACAAGGTTTTCGCTTTCTGCGAAAAGGACGTTATGTTCGCACTTGACACCGACGACAAGACCGTTCGCGACGCTCGTATGGTTCCGATCAAGGACGCGATCCTTGCGCAGTTCTCCGAGGAGTATCCCGAGATCGCAGGCATGATGGACGAGCTGGTTTACAAGATCCAGAAGAAGATCGTTCGTCGTTGGCTGCTGGTTGACAAGAAGAGAGTTGACGGCAGAAGCATGAACCAGATCAGACCCCTTGGCGCAGAGGTCGGCGTTCTGCCCAGAACCCACGGCTCGGGTCTGTTCACCAGAGGCCAGACTCAGGTTATGACCATTGCAACCCTTGGCACGCTCTCCGAGGCACAGATGCTGGACGGCATTGACTCTGAGACCTCCAAGAGATATATGCACCACTACAATATGCCCGGCTTCTCCACCGGTGAAGCTAAGGCTGTCCGTTCTCCCGGCCGTCGTGAAATCGGTCACGGCGCACTGGCTGAGCGTTCCTTGGTTCCCGTTCTTCCCTCCGAGGAGGAATTCCCCTATGCAATCAGACTGGTATCCGACGTTGTTTCCTCCAACGGTTCTACCTCTCAGGGCTCCGTTTGCGGTTCTACCCTTGCTCTGATGGATGCAGGCGTTCCGATCAAGGCTCCCGTTGCAGGTATCTCCTGCGGCCTGATCACCGCCGAGGACGGCTCTTGGGATACCATGATCGACATCCAGGGTCTTGAGGACTTCTATGGCGACATGGACTTCAAGGTAGCAGGTACGCACAAGGGTATCACCTCCATTCAGATGGACCTCAAGATCGACGGTCTGACCCCCGAGATCATCAAGCAGGCATTCGAGCAGACCCGCGCAGGCAGAGAGTACATCATTGACAACGTACTGCTCAAGGCAATCCCCGCTCCCAGAGCAGAAGTTTCCAAGTACGCTCCCAAGATGACCACCATGCACATCGATCCCGATAAGATCCGCGAGGTCATCGGTAAGGGTGGCGCAACCATTCAGAAGATCGTTGCAGACACCGGCGCAAAGATCGACATCGAGGACGACGGCACCATCCGCATCGCTGCCATCAACGGTGACCAGGCTGCCGCTGCACAGGCTGCAATCGCTGCCATCGTATTTGAGCCCGAGGTTGGTTGCATCTACAACGCAACCGTTGTCAAGATCTTAGCAAGCAAGGATAAGCCCAATGAGGATATCGGCTGCTTCGTGGAATATGCACCCGGTAAGGACGGCATGGTTCACATCTCCAAGATCTGCGACAAGAGAATCAACAAGGTAACCGATGCAGGCATCGACGTCGGCTCTACTGTAAAGGTTAAGTATATGGGCCTTGACAAGAAGGGCCGTATGGACTTCTCCATCAAGGACGCAAAGTAATTTTCACACACAGATAATTTGACGAAAGGAGCTTCTCATGGACAATCAAAGAACCCCTCGCAGCTTCTCCACCGGCGGCACCGTCAAGCGTGACACGCGCCAGCAGCAGCAAAAGCTGGTCGTCATTCTGATCTGTATCGTGATCGCTCTGCTTTTGGTCGTATTCATGACCATCATCGCCACCAAGATCGTACTGGCACTGGCGGGCGGCTTTAACAATGCCGACCCCTCCGCCGTTGAGTACGAGGAGGTCACCATTGACCGCACGCAGACCCTGTACGGCCCGCTTGCCATCGTCAACGAGACGCACGAATATGAATTCCCCGATAAAGCAGCAGCTAATCTGGTAAAAATCTGGAACTACAGAAACGCGCACACCCCAGACGGCAGCTACCCCGCATACAAGATCAGCTATCCCGAGCTGATCTTGGTGGACGGCGCAGCGCTTCCCTCCCTGCACAGTTTTTTGACCGATTTCAGCAATGCGACCAACCAGACCAATACCATCGTAACCTCTGCGTACCGTACCTACGACGAGCAGAAGTCCTTCCAGGTAACCGAAGGTAAGTCCGACCACCATACCGGCTACGGCATTACGCTCAAGCTCAATGACGATGGCGTTGTTCTCAACATTTACGACAACCCCGAGTACTACACCTGGCTGAGCGAGAATGCACACAAGTACGGCTTCGTGGCTCGTTACCCCGAGGACAAGGCAAACATCACCGGCATTTCCAACTACGTAGAGTACTTCCACTACGTTGGCTACGCTCCCGCAGCTTATATGAAGGCGAACAACCTCTGCCTTGAGGAGTTCGTTGCCGGCATCAAGTCCTACTCTGTTGACGATCCGCTCGAGATTACCGATGCAAACGGTCAGGATTGGCTGGTCTACTACGCAGCATGCCCCGGTGATATGGCAACCATCAAGCTGCCCACCAACTTCACATACACCATCTCGGGTGATAACGAAGGCGGCATCATCGTTTGCGTTTCTCTTTCCAAGGCTGCTTTTGAGCAGCAACAGCAGCAGGAATTCGAATCGGACTCCGCAGCACAATAAGCAAAACATTCAAGGGAATCTGCCGCGGGCAGATTCCCCTGCTTTTGCAAATCATGCAGAATTTCATTCATTGCGTGCAAAATCATGGCACGATGTGAAAAAGTTCTTGAAATGGTCAATATTTGGTCACATTATCCATGTATACTGAAGGAACAACCAAATCCCCCGAAAGAACTATGGAGGTTTTATGAAAAAGATTTTGATTCTTGCGCTGGCAGCGATTCTTACGCTTTCCTGCCTCGCTTTTGCGGCTTGCTCGGGAGAGACCAATCCCGGCAGCAGCAATACACCCGGTGGGCAGACCCCCGAGGGCAACGAATCCTCAACCGTGGACGGCCTGATCGACTGCTATATTGAGTTCAGCGGCACCTCCTACACCACCACCGATTCCTCGGCCATCAAGGTAGAGGGCTCTGCGCTGACCATTATCAAGCCCGGCACCTACGACCTTTCCGGCACGCTGGACAACGGCCAGATCATCGTAGAGGTCACCAAGGCTGACCGCGTCACGCTGATTCTCAACAACTTCACAGGACACAACGAATCCTCCGCCGTCATCTGGGTCAAGAGCGCGGATAAGGTATACTTGGAGGTCAAGACCGGTACCACCAACACGCTGACCGACGGCGCGACTTACGTGTTTGCAAATCCTGCGGAAACCAAGCCCAACGCTTGTATCTACGCGGCTGACGACCTTTCGATCAAGGGACATGGCACCCTGATCGTTACGGGCAACTACAACAACGCCATCGGCTGCAAGAACGACCTTTCGATCAACAACTGCAAGCTGACCGTCAAGGCAGTCAACAACGCACTCAAGGGCAACGATAGCGTCACCATCAAGGGAGATGCCGAGGTGCTGGTTGAGGGTGCGGACGACGCAATCAAGGCCGACTCCTTAGACGAGGGCAAGGGCTACGTCACCATCACCGAAAACGCCAAGGTCACCGTTTACTGTGAGGATGACGCGCTGCAGTCCACGCAAAGCATCACCGTCACCACAGGTGCAACCGTCACCACCTACGCAAAAGGCAATAGCGTCAACTGCGACGGCATTATGACCATTGACGAGGGCTGCCTGATCGAAAACACGCCCGAGGCGTGATTTTCAATGCAAAATGCAAAATGTAAAATGCAAAATTACGGAAGAAATCCGCTCAAAAGAGCGGATTTCTTTTATTATAAAATTAAGAAAGCCCTTGCTCTCGCAAGGGCTTTCTGCCTTCATT
>CAZCRV010000050.1:0-1282 GCA_964501175.1 uncultured Clostridium sp. | reverse complement strand
TTCTGCATTTTGCATTCTGCATTTTCTTTCACAGCATGTCTGCGAACACGTAGAGATAATAGTCCTCCAGCGACGGCACCACGGTCACGGAATCCTCGGTGGGTTGCAAGTCGGACAGAATGCGCAAAATTACGCCCTGCTCGCCGTTCTGAATATTCACCACACGGAACTTCTCCTGCATGGCCTGCACATCCTCGGCGGTCACGACCGTCTGCCACACCTGGCCTTCAATCTTTTTGATCAGCTCGTAAGGACTGCCGCTGTCCGAGATCACGCCCTTTTTTAGCATGATGGCCTCGCGTGCGATAAACTCCACGTCGGAAACCACATGAGTTGCGATGATAACAGTCTTGTTCAGCGCAACACTTGCTATGTAGTTACGGATGGCAATTCTCTGCTTGGGGTCAAGACCTGCGGTGGGCTCGTCGAGGATGACGATCTCGGGGTCACCCAAAAGGGCTTGCGCGAGTGCAAGACGCTGCTTCATACCGCCCGAGAAAGAGCCGATGCGGTGGGTTCTTACGTCGTGAAGTTCGACCGCGTGCAGAAGCTCGTCGATCTGCTGATCGGCATCCTTGCGCTTGATGCCCTTCAATACAGCCATGTAGCGCAGAAAATCCAGCGCCGAAAACGAAGGATACATGCCGGGGTACTGAGGCATAAAGCCCAGCTTTTCACGGTAGGCGACGCCCAGCTTATCGATATCCTCGCCATCCAGCGTCACGCTGCCGCTGCTCGCACGCAGATTTTGCGTCACGATATTCATCAGCGTGGACTTGCCCGAGCCATTGGGACCCAGCAAGGCGTAAATGCCGTGGTCGAATTTGTATGTAAATTGATTCAACGCTAAATTTGAGCCATAGGATTTAGATAGTTGATTGATACAAAGCATAAATAATTCCCTTTCCAATCATGATTTGCGCTTGTGGGGAAGAAAGCCAAGCCATTTGATCAGCGCGCAAAGAGTCAGCAAGCAGACCACCGCCGCAAGTATGGCAACGTATTTCACGTAGCCTGTGTTGTGCGCAGCAGACTGCAAAAACGACGTACCGTCGAGCAGATACGTAAAGTCCACGCCGTCTGCCAAGTCCATGCCAAAGCGGCGCATGAAATACGGTAGCAGCGTCACCATAGCAACCGTGATGCTCGTGCCAAGCACGCTCTTGGTCAAAAGCGACAGGCATAGCAGCATCAGCGCCATGAGCAGATATGCCATACATTTGACCGCCAGCCATGCAAGCAAGCCCTGCGCTATGGTCATTTGCGGCATCATAGCAAAGCC
>CAZCRV010000049.1:0-11728 GCA_964501175.1 uncultured Clostridium sp. | reverse complement strand
ATACATTTCTGCGTTTGTAAATAGGAAATGCAAAAAAAATCACGTTTGTGTTGCCAAACAACCGCAAATGTGTTAAAATAATAGTACATATCTCAACGAAAACGAGGAACACATCATGCACGACAAGCTTACCAAGGTTGATATACAGCAAATGGAGCAGGAGCTGGAGGAGCGTCGCCGCCGCATCCCCGCGCTGCGCGAGGAGGTCAAGCGCACCCGCGAGTACGGCGACCTTTCCGAAAACGACGAATACCGCTGCGCAAAGCGTGAATACAACGCCAACAAGAGCCGCATCCGCTACCTGGAAAACATGATCGACACCGCTATCATCGTTGAAACCGACTCCCGCGAGGGCGTGGTCGGACTTTTTGACCGCGTCAAGATCTACTACCCCGAGGACGACGAATACCGCGAGATCCGTCTGGTCACCACGCTGCGCAACGACGTTTTCAAGGACTGCATCTCTCAGGACTCCCCCTTCGGCAAGGCGCTGATGGGTAAAAAGGTGGGCCAGACCGTGACCGTGCGCGTCAACGATGCAGTCAGCTATCCCGTCAAGATCTTAGAGATCACCAAGGGTGAGGACGACCCCGATCTGCCCATTTCCACCTACTGATCGGACAAGAGCACAACAAAATTCACGGGAGGTAACGCATGCAACCCTTGCTTTATGAAATTGAGCACGGCATCGGCACGGGGCACTTTATGCTCTACGAGCGCGACAACCACGTCTTTCCCATGCACATGCACCGCTGCTACGAGTTCGTTCTGATGCTTTCCGGTCAGATGCACATGCAGATTGAAAAGCAGGATTATCTGCTATGTCAGGGTGATCTTGTGCTGATCAAGCCCAACAGGCTGCACAGCTACGACTCTCCCGAGGGGATCAGCGGCAAATGCCTGATCTGCGTATTTTCGCACGACCTGATCGCCGCCGTCTCGGACTCTTTGGCCAAATACCGCCTTCCCTCCCCGCTGATCAAAAGCGTGCCCGCATTTTACCGCGAAATGTTCATGGGCATGAACGAGGACAAGGATATTGCCACGGTCAAGGGCTTTCTTTACACAATCTGCGGGCTTTTCTACCAATCGCTCGATTTTTCTGCCGAGGACGATATTTCCAAGGACACCCTGCTTTTGCGCGACATTTTCATTTACTTGGAAAACAACATGTCCGGCCCCTGCACGCTCAAGGGCACGGCCGAGGCACTGGGCTATCACCCCGCTTACCTTTCCAGATACTTTACCCGCATCGTGGGCATTCCCTTTTATACCTACGTGCAGTCGATCAAGATGGATCGCGCCTGCTATTTGCTGCTCAACACCAAGGACAGCATTCTGTCCATTGCCATTCAATGCGGCTTTTCCACGCTGAGTAGTTTTAACCGCACCTTCCGCTTAATGCTGGGCATGACCCCCAGAGAATACAGACAGTGCGCGGGATCTGTCGGCTTTGACGATTGATACATATCGGATACAGCGCCGAGTGAGAGCCGAACCTAATTGGTTAAGCTCCCGCTCGGCTAACTTTTTGCACGGTATCCGATATTATTTTTTGCAATATTTTTGCAAAAAGTAAAGAATTGCTCACTTTTTGTCATGGATGCATTAGAATCCGAGAAACAAATTTGTTATACTAAAAATGGAAGAAAATAATACGTTGATTCAGGAGGAATTCAATATGGCAAACAACCGTTACGTAGGCAGCTACCCCGTCATCGGCATTCGCCCCACCATCGATGGCCGCAGAGGCGTTCTCGGTGTACGCGAATCCTTAGAAGAACAGACCATGAACATGGCAAAGACCGCCGCAAAGCTCTTTGAAGAAAACCTCAGATATTCGGACGGCACACCCGTCAAGGTCGTCATTTCGGACACCACCATCGGCCGCGTCGGCGAGGCTGCCGCTTGTGCGGACCAGTTCCGTCGCGAGGGCGTGGACATTACGCTGACCGTGACCCCCTGCTGGTGCTACGGTGCGGAAACCATGGATATGGATCCCCACACCATCAAGGCTGTCTGGGGCTTTAACGGCACCGAAAGACCGGGCGCCGTATACCTTGCATCGGTGCTTGCAACGCACGCACAGAAGGGTCTGCCCGCATTCGGCATTTACGGTCACGACGTGCAGGACTGCGACGACACCGAGGTTCCCGAGGACGTCAAGGAAAAGCTGCTTCGCTTCGGTCGTGCAGCCATTGCCGCTGCTACCATGAGAGGCAAATCCTATTTGCAAATCGGCTCGATCTGCATGGGCATCGGCGGCTCGATCATCAGCACCGACTTTATTGAGGATTACCTTGGAATGAGAGTGGAATCCGTGGACGAGGTGGAGATCATCCGCCGCATGACCGAGGAGATCTACGACAAGGCAGAATACGAAAAGGCACTTGCATGGGTCAAGCAAAACTGCATCGAGGGCTTTGACAAGAACCCCAAGGAGCTGCAGAAGACTCGCGAACAGAAGGATGCGGACTGGGAATTCGTGACCAAGATGATGGTCATCATCAAGGATCTGATGAGCGGAAACCCCAACCTGCCCGAGACCTGCCGCGAGGAAATGGTTGGTCACAACGCCATCGCAGCAGGCTTCCAGGGTCAGAGACAGTGGACCGACTTCTACCCCAACTGTGACTTCCCCGAGGCAATGCTCAACACCTCCTTTGACTGGAACGGTGCGCGCGAGCCCTACGTGCTGGCCACCGAGAACGACGTGCTCAACGGCATCGGCATGCTGTTTATGAAGCTTCTGACCAATCGCGCGCAGATGTTTGCAGACGTTCGTACCTACTGGAGCGGCGAATCCGTGCAGCGCGTGACCGGCTACCAAATGGACGGCAAGGCCAAGGATGCCAACGGTATTATCCACTTAATCAACTCGGGGGCTTGCTGCCTGGATGCTTGCGGTGCTGTCAAGGACGAGAACGGTGACGGCGTGATCAAGCCCTGGTATGAGATGACCGAGGTCGACATGAAGGCCGTGATGAACAGCACCACCTGGAACTACGCCGACCTTGGCTACTTCCGCGGCGGCGGCTACTCCTCCCGCTTTGAAACACGCTGCGAAATGCCCGCAACCATGATCCGCCTCAACCTTGTCAAGGGTCTTGGCCCGGTGCTGCAGATCGCAGAGGGCTGGACGGTTGAATTGCCAGAGGACGTTTCGGACGTGCTCTGGAAGAGAACCGACTACACCTGGCCCTGCACCTGGTTCGCTCCTCGCTGTGACGGCCGCGAAGGCTCCCCCTTCAAGACCGCATACGAGGTTATGAACAGCTGGGGCGCAAACCACGGCGCGATCAGCTACGGCCACATCGGTGCCGATCTGATCACTCTTTGCTCCATGCTCCGCATCCCCGTTTGCATGCACAACGTGCCCGAGGATAAGATCTTCCGCCCCGCAACATGGAACGCATTCGGCATGGATAAGGAAGGCGCAGACTACCGCGCTTGCGCAAACTTCGGTCCCCTTTTCAAGAAATAATTCTATTTGGAGCATTACATGCCAAAATCTGAACATCCGGCAAAGGCTGTCGCTCACGGCTCTGTACAAAGAAGATTTGCGCACGCAATCTCCTGCGTCAGCGTTGAGAACGGTGCTCCTTGCCTGTACATCAATCGGGAAAAGCAGAATCCCCTGGCATATATCACCTACCTGACCGAGCAAAACCGCTACAGCGATTTTGCTCGCGCGGGGTATCGCCTGTTCTCTCTCCCCGTCTTTTTCGGATTTAATCACCTCAACGAACACTCGGGGCTTGACGTATTTACCAAAGGCATATTTGATCAATCCGGGCCCGATTTTTCGGTTTTCGACGCGGATATTGCGCGCATTCTGGATGCATGTCCCGATGCGTACATTCTCCCCCGCATCAACGTCTCGCCCGGCCGCAACTGGGAGCTGACACACCCGGACGAGCTGTGTGATCCCGGGCCCGACGGCACTCCGGGGCGCGTAAGCTTTGCATCCGACGTCTGGGCTACCGAGGTCAAGCGCCAGCTTGGCATCTTCATTGCGCACGTGATCCAAAGCCGCTATGCACCGCACATCGCGGGCTATCAGATCGCGGGGGGCAACACCGAGGAATGGCTGCCCTTTGACAAAATGCACGGCATCAGCGGCCTGCGTGCAAGAGAAAAATACGAGAAATATCTGAAAGAACACAACCGCCATATCAGCAAGGAGTCGTATGCCCGCTTTTATTCCGAGCTGGTAGCCTCGCGCATCTGCGAATTTGCCGCAGAGATCAAAAGGCTGACCGACCGCTCGGTGGTTGTGGGCAGCTTTTACGGCTACACGCTGGAATGTCCCGATCCCACCTCGGGTCACCACGCGCTGCGTACGCTGCTGGAATGCGAGGACGTAGATTTTCTCTGCTCCCCCGTTTCCTACTCCATGGTACGCGCACCGGGGCGCGATCATCCTTACATGACGCCCCTTGCCTCGATCCGTCACCATGGCAAGCTGTATTTTTGCGAAAACGACACCCGCACGCACCTCTCCTTCCCCGTCAACGACACCCCGTGGTACACCTCGCCCATCTGGTTTGGCCCCGAAAAATCGGCCTCGTTGGACGTCATCAAGCTGCACGCGGCCCGCGCGCTGATCAATCGGCACGCTGCCTGGTGGTTTGATATGTGGGGCGGTTGGTTTGCGGACAAGGATTACATGCATCTGCTTGAGCAGCTGCGCAAGGTGTTTGCCGAAAGTCTGGGCTTGCCCACCCAATCGGCCGCAGAGGTTGCAGTATTCGTGGACGAGGAGGCTTACGCCTCCATGCAAGATCCCGGAGCAGCCACGTCTGTGTGCTATCTGATCAGAGAGGCGCTGGGTGCTATGGGTGCGCCCTACGACCTGTATCTTTGCTCGGACGCGGACGCCGTGCTGGACAAATACAAGGCGGTTATTTCCTTAAGACCCGCAGATTCCCCGCTTGGCGACAGACTCTCCACGCTTGCCTACAATATGGGCAAGCCTTACTTAGAGATTCGCCGACAGAATGCCAACGTCACCTCTACCGACCTGCGCAGCTTTTTGCGCAAGGCAAACGTGTTCCTTTGGAGCACGCAGGACGCGGTGATCTACGGCAATTCAAGCTATGTCCTTTTGCACGCCGTCAAGGACGGCACCTGCGTGCTCAACGTCCCCGGCAGCATGGATCTGCAGGACGTTTTCACGGGACAGAAGCACTCTGCGCAAATTGATTGCAAAAAGGGTGAGAGCTACCTGTTCCGCATAGTTACTTAAAAACGTGAAAGTGAGATTTTTATGAGAATGCTATTCAAAAGACTGCTGCTGAGCATACTTTGCCCCCTGCTGGCATTTAGTATGCTGGTCGGCTGCACGCCCGACGCACAGCCCGCCGAGCAGAGCTCCGATATCCCCACGGATACGCAAGCGCCCATCGAGGATACTGCTCCCGAAACCGAGACCGAAACAGAAGCTGAGACCGAACCTCCTTACGTATATGAGGGCCCGGGGCTTGACGTCACCCGCGCAACCGATCTGGTCTCCATCTGCTACTCTGTCTGGTTTGACGCCATTCTGGGCGTATCGGGCAGCGGCGTCGACCACTGGTATAACGTCACCGAAATCGAAGCAGGCAACGGACGCTGGGGGCCTTATCCCCAGTTCCACTACTGGGCAAAACCCGCGCTGGGCTATTACTCCAGCTCCAACGTTGAAGTTATCCGTACCCACATGACCCAACTGAGCACCGCGGGCGTGGACTTTATCATTATCGACCTGACCAACGCACACGACGGCTATATTGGCACATCCCAATGGGATAATTTCATTCAAAAGCCGCTGGACGCGCTGTTCTCCACCATCGTGCAGATGCGCGCTGAGGGTCTTGCTACCCCTTACGTGGTTCTATGGGTTGGCGACTGGGTAGGACCCAGCGAAGGCCCGCTTTACCAAAAGCTTTACGACGAATACTATTCCAAGGAAGAATACCTTGATTGCTTTGTTTACTGGGATAACAAGCCGCTTCTGCTGACCGCCTACACCCAGCCCGAGGACTTCCCCTTAAAGGACAAGGACATCTTTACAGTACGCTCGATGTGGAACTACTTAAGCAAGGGTCGCCCCGAGGGCCAATGGAGTTACATGGCAAGAAGCAACTATAAGCAGTATGCCACCGGCCCCGATGGCAAGCCCGAGCAGATGAATGTTGCCACGGCAGCATTCCGCTACTACATGAGCTACGCCGACACGGCTGACGGACGCCAAGGGGGGCTTTTCTGGCACGCACAATGGAAATCCGCCTTTGAGACCCGCCCCAAGATCGTGACGCTGACCTGGTGGAACGAATGGTGCGCACAAAGACTGCGCGACGAAAACGGCGACTACGTATTCGTGGACAACTACAACCAAGAATACAGCCGCGACCTTGAGCCCATGGAGGGCGGTCACGGGGATCAGTACTACAAGTGGATGATCGAATACATCGCAGCCTACAAAAACCACGAGGAATGCCCCGTGCTGGTAGAAGAGGGCTACGAGGACCAGGTGGACAGCTTTGTGGCAGACTTCCAATCCAAATCCCTGATCAGAGACAGCTTTGATCTGACCGAGCACGGCGCCTGCCCCGGTAAGCTGATCGTGATCAGAAATGCCGCCAGCGGAGAGATCTGCGAGGTCTATGATTTCGAGATTTCCTGCCCGGTAGATCTGAATGACACCTCCAATATCGAAAAATACAAGGACAGCGACAGTCGTATACACACCGTGCAAAAGGTCACCTGCCCCGAGTGCGGCACGACGCTGGAGATCGATCTGTGGGAGGACACGAACGAGGATTCCCACCAGATCACACGCATCTACAACAAAAATGGCGACTTGATCCTGGAAGTGATCGAATAAACGCAACAGGCTGCACGCGCGCGTGCAGCCTGTTTAAGGAGAATTTGTATGAGCAGACATATCTATACACTCAAAAAGCCGGCGGGCTGGCACAAGGAGCTTTGGCGCGAGGCGCTCCCTCTAGGCAACGGTCTTTCGGGACTTCTGATCCCCGGGGCGGTTGGCAACGAGCACATGACCTTCACCCGCCACGATCTGTGGGAGGGGGCTGACGAGCGTCCCGTGCCCGACGTGACAGATACGCTTTACGAAATGCGAGAGGCGCTCGCGCGCGGTGACTATGCCGCCGCCAACAGGGAAAACCTGGCGCAGGCGTTGCACGGAAAGGGTGGTGCAACGCCCATTGAATGCCCGCATCCGCTGGGCTGGCTGGACGTGGAATTTTCTCCTGCCAAGCCCTTCAAGCACTACCGCCGCGGCGTCAATATGCAAACGGGCGAGGCATTCGTGGAATTTTTCGTGGACGGCTGCCGCTACCGCCGCACCGCCTTTGTCTCGCGCGACGCGGACGTGACCGTTCTGCGCATGACTGCAGACCGCCCCTTTACCGCTACCTACGATTTCAGACTTTACAACGAGACCGCGCAAAGCAAGACGTCCGGAGACGGGCTTTTCCGCGCGTCTGCCGACTCCTACACGGCCGCGCGCGTGCAATTCGTGGGGGACTACACTTCTGCCGTCTCGGGCTCTGCCCTCTCGGTCACGGGCTCGGACTATATGATTCTGATCCGCTCAGCCTCGCACGGCTCGGATCTCTCGCTTGACGCGGTCACGGGTAAATCCTACGACCGGCTGCTGGCCGCACACGTGGCAAAGCACCGCCCGCTTTACGATTGCGTGAGCATTGAGCTTGCCGACGACGCGGCATTTGATGTAACCAACGAGCAGATGCTTGCGGATGCTTACGACGACGAGGTCTCCCCTGCTCTTTTTGAGCGTCTTTGGAGATTTGGCCGCTACCTCTTTATTTCTGCCGCATCGGAAAACGGAAATCCCGTGCCGCTTTACGGCCTGTGGCCCGCCGATCATCACCTTGCATGGAGTCAATACGTGGCCAATGAGAACGTGGAGATCACCTATTGGCACACCATGGCAGGCGGACTTTCCTATGCGATCCCGCCGCTGCTGCGCTACTACACCGCCAAGATCCAAAAGCTGCGCGAGTGCGCGAAAAATATGTTTGGCACAAGAGGCATCTGGATCTCGGCCTACACCACGCCCGGCTCGTCGGGGCCTTGCGTGCCGGTATCCATCATTCTCAACTGGACGGGCTGCGCGGGCTGGCTATGCCGCCACTTTTGGGAGTACTACCTCTACACGCGCGACGAGCAGCTGCTGCGCGAGGAAATTTTACCCTTCATGCATGAGGCCGCGCTGTTCTATCTGGACTACGCTCAGCGCGACGGCGAATATATTACGCTCTCCCCCTCCGTTTCTCCCGAAAATATCCCCTTGGGCAACCCCGGCATCGTGGCCAAGAACGCCACCATGGATTTTGCTATTCTCAAGGAGCTTCTGACCAATCTGCTCGCGGGAATGGAGATCACGGGTATGTACGCAGACGAGGCCGCCGAGCTTGCCGACCTGCTCTTACGCATTCCGCCCTATATGCTCAACAAGGACGGTGCCATCACGGAATGGATGAGCCCCGACCTTGCGGACAACTACCACCACCGCCACCTCTCGCACATCTACCCCGTATTCCCCGGCAACGAGGTCACCGCGCACGCACAGCCCGAGCTGTTTGATGCCTTCAAGCAGGCAGTCAGACTGCGCAAGCTGGGCGCACAGTCGGGTTGGTCACTTGCTCACATGGCAAGTATTTACGCGCGCATGGGCGAAGCGGAACGAAGCATGGAATGCATTGACGTCATGGCCAAGAGCGTGATCATGGATTCGCTCATGACCACCCACAACGACTGGCGCGGCATGGGTGTCACGTTGGAATGGGAGGGTGAGGCGTTCGTGCAGCTGGACGCAGCATTCGGTGCGGTCAACGCGCTGCAGGAAATGCTGTTCTGCGCACAAAATAGCGCGCTATCCTTCCTGCCCGCGCTGCCCGCAAGGCTGACGCACGGATGTGCAAACGGCCTTGTGTTCCCCGAGGGAACTGCCGATATTGTATGGAATAACCAAGAAGTCATGCTGACCGTTCACGCCACGCGCCCCGTGGATGCAAGCATTTTGCTTGGCGGCACCGAACGCTGCAAGCTGACGCTTGACGCAGGTCAGAGCAAAGCGTTACAATTCACTCTTTGATCAAGAAAGGAACCCCAACCGTGTTAAAGAATATTCCCCCCATCATCTCCCCCGAAATGCTCAAGGTGCTGAGCGAAATGGGACATGGCGACCGCCTGATCATTGCCGATGCCAACTTCCCTGCCGCCAGCATGGGCAAGAATGCCATTGTGCTGCGCGCGGACGGACATCGCGCGACCGACCTTTTGGACGCAATCCTGACCCTGTATCCGCTGGACGTATACGTTGAGCACCCCGTATCCTTGATGCAGGTCATGCCCGGCGACACCGTAGAAACACCTGTCTGGGATGAATACAAGGCAATCGTTGCAAAGCACGACGCGCGCGGCGCGGACGCCTTTGCCGAGATCGAGCGCTTTGCCTTTTACGAGGAATCCAAAAAGGTTTACGCCATCATCGCCACGGGCGAAAAGGCACTCTACGCCAACATCATGCTGCAAAAGGGCGTGATTTAAGCATAAAAGGGCCGAGTCATTTGTTTGACTTGGCCCTTTTTGGGTTGCATCTTTACAATTCTTCGAAATTATGATATAATGAATAAAACCACCGGTTTTGCCCCTCCTTGGGTTTGGTTATTTACAAACCGAACTTTTTGTGTTATACTGATTATATGAAAGCAAGGTGATCCCATGTCTGTACATATTCTCTGCCCCGAATACGTAAAGGCCGTGCTGGACGCGCTGCACGACGCGGGCCACGAGGCCTATATCGTTGGCGGCTGCGTGCGCGACAGCCTGCTTGGCGCTGTGCCCAAGGACTGGGACGTGACCACCTCGGCGCTCCCCGAGCAGACCGAACAGATCGCTGACGCTTCGGGGCTCAAAACCTTCCGCACGGGCATCAAGCACGGCACGATTTCGGTGCTCTCGGCCGGCGTGAGTGTGGAGTGCACCACCTTCCGCATTGACGGCGATTACAAGGATTCCCGCCACCCCGAAAGCGTCAGATTTACACCGAGTTTGGTCGAGGATCTTGCTCGCCGCGATTTTACCATCAACGCCATGGCCGCCGCGCCCACCGAGGACGGCTGGGAGATCATTGACCCCTTTGGCGGGCAGGCCGATCTGGGGGCAGGCATTGTGCGCTGCGTGGGCAACCCCATCAAGCGGTTTGGCGAGGACGCCCTGCGCATTTTGCGCGGCGTACGATTTGCAGCAAGGCTGGGCTTTGCCATTGAGGACAAGACCGCCAACGCCATGTATGCCGCCGCAGGCGGCCTTAAGAGCATTTCGCGAGAGCGCGTGCGCGAGGAGCTGATGGGCATTTTGCAAAGTCCCGATCCCGAATGGGCGATCAAGACCATGAAAAAGCGCGGTTTGCTGAAATACGTTTTCCCGCATGCCGACGTGACCGCCGCTGCGCGCGGTGTCAACGAAACACAGGCCGATCAGCCGCTCCTCCGACTTGCATTTCTGCTTTACAGCACCCCCGACGACGCGGTGCAAAAGACCATGAGCGACCTTAGAATGTCGGGAGCGGACGCGGGGTTTGTACGCACACTGCTTGCTTTTCGAAGCGAGACGCTTGAAGAATCTCCTTTGTTTGCAAGGAAAATGATCGCCAAGTACGGTGACGTTACCCTACCCGCACTTGATCTGCGCGCCGCCAAGGGTGAGGACACTACTACCCTTTCCCGCATGGTTTCCGAGCAGCTGCGCGCGGGCGTTTGCGTTAAAATTTCCGACCTTGCCGTGAACGGCGCAGACCTTGCCGCCATCGGCATTCCCAAGGGACGCGAGATGGGCATGGTACTGAACGCTTTGCTTGCAAGGGTCATGGAGGACCCCGCGCTCAATCAAAAGGACACGCTGCTCTCTTTGGCAGCCGATATCTACAAGGAGAAATAAATGTATTCCGTCACCCCCAAAAAGCAATCCAAGCTGACAGGACTGATCTGTGCCGCGTGCTTTATCTGTGGCCTTGGCCTGTTTTTCGCCTCGATCGGGCAGAGCGAGATCCCCTACGCTACGCTTTTGGCGCAGCTTGCGGGTGTTTTGTGCCTTGTCGCGGGCATTTACCTATATACCAAATATTTTGCGCATCAATTTACCTACGCCGTGCAGCCCGGCGGCATTTTTAATGCAAACGGCGAGGAAATCTACGATCTGACCGTGGTTGACACGGTGGGCGGCCGCAAACAGCGCGTGGTCTGCCGCATTGCGCTGCGTGACATTGTGCAGGTGGACGCGCGCCCCGCACGCGCGACAAAAAAGAATGGGTATGCCAAAATTGAAGCCCCCGGCGAGGTGTTTTCTTACTGCGCAGACATGATCCCGGGCAAGATTTTGGCCGTTTACGACCGCGACGGCAACGTGGTTTTGCTGACCTTTGACCGAGGTTTATATGAGATTTTGAGCAAAAATCACTAAAAAATATTTTGTCAAAAATTTTTTCAAAAAGCTCTTGACAAACCGATTACAATCTGCTATAATACTGCATGTTCCGTTCACGAGACTCTGTTCGTGAGAATGCGCTGGTGTGGCTCAATGGCAGAGCAGCTGATTTGTAATCAGCAGGTTGATGGTTCGACTCCGTTCACCAGCTCCATATGGGGGATTTCCCGAGCGGCCAAAGGGGGCAGACTGTAAATCTGTTGTCACT
>CAZCRV010000048.1:0-11732 GCA_964501175.1 uncultured Clostridium sp. | reverse complement strand
GACACCGTAACCGTTGTATTCGAGTCCGCTTGCTTCTCGGGTCCCGACACTCGCGTGACCGCAAAGAAGAACGGCATGAGAACCGAGTCCTCCGCACGCTTTGAAAAGGGTCTTGACCCCGAAAACTGCCTGCCCGGCTTGATGCGCGCTTGCCAGCTGGTTGAAATGCTGGGCGCAGGCGACGTGGTGGACGGTCTGATCGACGTTTACCCCGGCAAGAAGGAGCAGACCGTTCTGCCCTTCACGCCAGACAAGTATAACAAGTTCCTTGGCACCGAGATCGACGAGCAGACCATGATCGACATTCTCACAACGCTGGAATGCCGCGTACAGGACGGCAAGATCTATGTGCCCTCCTTCCGTTCCGACCTTGGCTGCATGCAGGACATCGCAGAAGAAATCGTTCGTATCTGGGGTTATGACAAGATTCCCTCCTCCTGCATCAAGGCAGAAACCACGCAGGGCATGCGTACCCCCAAGCAAAAGCTGTTTGTAGAAACCGAGCAGCTGATGTACGGCATGGGCATCTCTCAGATCCAGACCTTCTCGTTCATCAGCCCCAAGTACTACGACGCCATCGCTCTGCCCGCTGACAGCACGCTGCGCACCTCGGTCGTTATCTCCAACCCGCTTGGCGAGGACACCAGCGTCATGCGTACCACCGCGCTTCCCTCTTTGATGGAAGTTCTGCAGAGAAACAACAACTTCTCCAACCAGAACGTACGTCTGTTTGAAATGGCTACCATTTATCTGCCCGACGCAGATCCCGCACTCCTTCCCGAGGAAAAGACGGTTGTGACCGTGGGCATGTACGGTGATGCCGACTTTTACGACATGAAGGGTGCTGTAGAAAACCTGCTCAAGATGGCAGGCGTCAAGGCTCCCATCTACACCGCTTGCACCGAGAATCCCTCTTACCACCCCGGCAGATGCGCAACCGTGTCTACTGCCGATGGCAAGTATCTGGGCGTATTCGGTCAGATTCACCCCGTTGTGGCTGAAAACTACGGCATGAGCATTCCCGTTCTGTGCGCAGAGATCGACTTTGACGCGCTGTTCGAGGTATCCAACACCGAGCCCGACTACAAGCCTCTGCCCAAATTCCCCGCTGCAACCCGTGACTACGCGTTCGTTTGCGAGGAAGAGCTGGAGGTTGGCAAGATCATGAGTGTGATCGCAAAGGCGGGTGGCGCTTTGGTTGAAAACGTTGAGTTGTTTGATATTTACCGTGGTGAAAAGCTGGGTGCAGGCAAGAAGAGCGTTGCATTCCGCGTCACGCTGCGTGCATCCGACAGAACTCTGACTGTGGAAGAAGCTGACAAGATTTCCAAGAAGATCATCAACGATCTCAAGTTCAAGCTGGGAATTGCGCTCAGAGCGTAAAAGCTAAAATATGGGCTGTTGCCAAAGCGACAGCCCATATAAATGAAATGTTTCGCCCGGAGGGCGAAACGTGAAATTTTTGCTTACGCAAAAGTGAAATTCGCGCTGCGCGCGAGTGAAATATTTCGCAAAATGCGAAATATTGAGGTGGAAATTTGCATGTTGCAAATTTCTGTCTTTATTATATTTTTAAGGAGAGTCTGTTTTGGCTAAGAATAAAAACGCGAAAACGCATCCCTTGAAGCGTTTCCTGCCTTACTACCGACCCTACAAGAAGGACCTGATTTTTGACCTTTTTTGTGCTGCGCTGACCACCATGTGCGAGCTTGCGCTCCCCTTGATCGTGCGCAACATCACGGGCAGAGCCGAATCCGAGCCCGAAACGCTGACTGTGACGCTGATTCTGACCTTTGGCGGTGTGTATCTGCTGATGCGTCTGATCGACACGCTGGCTTACTATTTCATGGCCAACCGCGGTCACATCGTAGGTGCCAAGATGGAGACCGACATGCGTCGCGATCTGTTCGGACACCTGCAAAAGCTCAGCTTTTCTTACTTTGACAACACCAAGATCGGTACGCTGATGTCGCGTATCACCAACGACCTGTTTGATATTACCGAGTTTGCACACCATTGCCCCGAGGAATTCTTCATCGCGGGCATCAAGATCCTCGGCTCGTTTGTCATTCTGCTGGTCATCAACCCCGTGCTTGCACTTGTCACCTTTGCCATGATTCCGATCATGATCCTGGTGCTGATCTCGTTCAACAGCAAGATGAAGGAGGCCTTCCGTCTGTCGCGCTCGCAGGTTGGTGAGCTCAACTCGCAGGTGGAGGACAGCCTCTTGGGCATTCACGAGGTCAAGGCGTTTGCCAACGAATCCACCGAAATTGAGAAGTTCCGCCAGGGAAACACCAAATTCCTTGGCATCAAGGGGCTGATGTACAAATACATGGGCATGTTCCAGGCGTCCACCCGCTTCTTCGAGGGCCTTTTGTACATCGTTGTCGTGGTGGTCGGTGCGCTTTTGCTGACCGCTCAAAATCCCGTGATCCAGTTGAATGCCTCCGACTACATTGCGTTTTTGATGTACGTCTCCACCCTGTTTACCTCGGTACGACGCATCGTGGAATTCACCGAGCAGTTCCAGCGCGGTATGACAGGCATTGAGCGCTTCTCCGAGATCCTGGACGTTGAGCCCGACATCAAGGACAAGCCGGGCGCAAAGGTGCTTTCGGACGTCAAGGGCGACATTGTGCTTGACAAGGTGACCTTCCGCTACGAGGAGGACAAGCAGCAAAACGTGCTCAGCAACCTTTCCCTGCACGTCAAGGCAGGCGAAAACGTAGCCCTTGTCGGCCCTTCGGGCTGCGGTAAGACCACGCTTTGCTCGCTGATCCCGCGCTTTTACGAACTGCAGGGCGGTCAGATTCTGATCGACGGACAGAACGTGCAGGACGTCACTATGCGATCGCTGCGTCAGAACATCGGTATCGTGCAGCAGAACGTCTATCTGTTCTCGGGCACCATTCGCGAGAACATTGCATACGGTAAGCCCGACGCCACCGACGAGGAGATCATGGAGGCAGCACGCCTTGCAGGCGCGGATGAATTCATATCCGAGCTGCCTGACGGATACAATACCTACGTAGGCGAGCGCGGACTCAAGCTGTCGGGCGGACAGCGTCAGCGCGTCTCTATCGCCCGCGTATTCCTCAAAAATCCCCCTGTGCTGATCTTGGACGAGGCAACCAGCGCGCTGGACAACGAAAGCGAGAGACTGGTGCAGAAGTCGATTGAAAAGCTGACCGTGGGCAGAACCACCATCACAATCGCGCACCGTCTGACCACCATCAAGAATGCAGACCGCATCGTGGTGCTGACCGCTGACGGTATTGTGGAAGAAGGCACGCATATGGAACTGACAGAAAAAGGCGGCATGTACGCAGATCTTTACAAGTTGTACACGACCGATTAAGGAGTAAACTACATGGAACAAGCAAAATTGGACCGCATCAACGAGCTTGCGCACAAGGTCAAGAGAGGCGAAACTCTGACTCCCGAGGAGCAACAGGAGCGCGCTGCGCTGCGCACCGAGTATATCCGCGAATTCCGCGCATCCATGACCGGAATTTTGGATAACACGGTCATCGTGCGCCCGGACGGCACGCGCGAGCAGGTATCCGACCGCAAGGAAAACGAAAAGAAATAAAGAAATAAAAACACAAATTCGAAACAAAAAGCCCTTTACACAAGGGGCTTTTTGTGTTATAATGTAATATGAATAAATGTTTAGGATGGGTGATTATGCAACTGACTTTTCCGCACACAGCACAATCGAATAGCCCTGCCGAGACAGAGAGTCTGGGGGCGCGTCTTGCAAGCATGCTGCAGGATGACGCAGCACTTCCCCGCTTCGTGGCACTGTACGGTGATTTGGGCGTTGGCAAGACCGCATTTGTGCGCGGATTTGCGTCGCTGCTCTCCCCAGAGAGCCTTGTGCGCTCGCCCACCTTTACCTTAGTCAACGAATACCGCAATAAGACCACCAAAAAATCGCTGTTCCACTTTGATATGTACCGCATCGACTCGGAGGACGACTTATATTCCATGGGCTTTGACGACTACCCCGACCGCGGCATTTGCATTGCGGAATGGTGCGAAAAGATCCCCTATGCGCTGCCCCTGCATTATCTGCGCGTCACCATCACCAAGAATAACGCACAGCAGCCAGACAGCCGTGAGATCTTGATAGAAAGGATCTGACAGATGAAGATTTTGGCTCTTGATTCCACCGCCATCGTTGGCACGGTGGCTTTGTGCGAGGACGAGCGTCTTGTCGCACTCTATACACTTAATACGGGCAACACCCACAGCCAGACGCTGCTGCCCATGATCGAATCCGCGCTGCGCTTGGCAGAATGGGAGATCGACGACCTGGATCTGTTCGCGGTCAGCCGCGGCCCGGGCTCCTTTACCGGTGTACGCATCGGCGTAGCAACCGTCAAAGGCCTTGCTTTCGGCAAGAGCATTCCCTGCGCGGGAGTCTCTACCTTGGAAGCCTTGGCATACAGCCTGCGCTGCTTTGAGGGCATTATCTGCCCTGTCATGAACGCGCGCCGCGCCCAGGTCTATAACGCGCTGTTTGCTTGTAAGGACGGTGTGCTTACCCGCCTTTGCCCCGACCGCGCCATCTCGATTGCAGATCTTGACGAGGAGCTTTGCACCATGGATCAGCCCGTTTACTTGGTTGGCGACGGATATAGCATCACGCTGGAAAACCTTACAAAAACAAAGGTGCTCCCCGTTCCCGAGGAGCTGAGATATCAGAGCGGCTACAGCGTTGCCATGTGCGGGCTTGCCGCATACAAGCAAGGTCTTGCGACCGACGATGCGTCTCTTTCGGTAGAATACCTGCGTCCCTCGCAGGCAGAGCGAGAGAGAAACGAACGACTTGCCAAAGAAAATCAATAAACATTTCAATACATACAAGAGAGGAACACAGAATTATGCAAAAAAAGATTGTCATCGGATGCGACCATGCAGGATATGCGCTCAAGGAGCAGATCAAGAAGTACCTGACCTTCAAGGAAATTGAATTTCTGGATGTGGGCTGTGATTCCCCCGAATCCTGCAGCTACCCCGACATTGCGCACGCGCTGTGCTCCCAAATTCAGAGCGGTGCTTACACCACGGGCATTCTGATCTGCGGCACGGGCATTGGTATGTCCATGTGTGCAAACAAGCATGCGGGCATTCGCGCCGCTTGCTGCTCGGACGTGTTCTCTGCTCGCGCAACTCGCCTGCACAACGACGCAAACGTGCTTTGCTTTGGCGCGCGCGTGGTCGGTTACGGTGTTGCTTGCGACTTAGTGGATGCATTTTTGAATAACGTTTTTGAGGGCGGCCGCCATCAGCCTCGCGTGGACGCCATCAATGCACTGGATGAAAGCGAGAAATCATGAGTTATACGGCAAAAGAGGCTGCCCGCGACGTCGCTGACGTACTGCGTGCGGCCGATAAAGAGGCCGGTAAGCGCAACTACACCGCTGCTGTCATCGTGGCGGGCGGTAGCGGCACGCGCATGGGCACAGAGGTCACCAAGCAAATGCTGGATCTTTGCGGCAAGCCCGTAGTGGTGCACACGCTGCTGGCTTATCAGAATACCCCTTGCATTAAAGAGATCGTGGTCGCTGCGCGCGAGGACGAGATCGACGTATACGAGGGCTTCAAGCAAAAATACGGCATTACCAAGCTGACCGCCGTGGTGCCGGGGGGCGTGACCAGACAGGCGTCCGCCCTTGCAGGTGTGGAAGCGGTGAGCGACAAGGTGCGCTACGTGGCCATTGCAGACGCGGCGCGCTGTCTGACCACGCCCGCAGAGATCAGCGAGGTCTGCCGCATCGCATACAAGACCGACGCCGCATCTGCCGGCATTCCCGCGACCGACACGGTCAAGGTGGTGGACAAGGCAGGCTATATTACCGAAACACCCGAGCGCGCGCTCTGCTGGCAGGCGCAAACGCCCCAGGTGTTCCGTCATGCGCTCTACCTGGCCGCAAGCTACGCGGCCATTGAGCACAAGTTCACCGCCACCGACGACAATTCGCTGATTGAGTTTGTGAAGCATCCGGTCAAGATGGTCAAATGCTCAAAGCAAAATATCAAAATCACCGAGCCCGACGACCTTGCCTATGCGCAGATGATCCTGCAGATGCGTAAGCAGGAGGACAAAGCATGAGAATCGGACACGGATACGACGTGCACCGCCTGGTCGAGGGTCGCGATCTGATCCTTGGCGGCGTCAACATCCCTTACGAAAAAGGACTGCTTGGCCATTCGGATGCCGACGTGCTGACGCACGCGATCATGGACGCGCTGCTTGGCGCAGCAGCGCTTGGCGACATTGGCAAGCATTTTCCCGATACCGATCCCGCCTACAAGGGCGCGGACAGCCTCGGGCTGGCAGAGTACGTGGCAGCCCTGCTGCACCAGCACGGCTACCGAATCGGCAATATCGACGCCACTGTGATCGCGCAAGCCCCCAAGCTTGCCCCCCAAATCCCCGCCATGCGCCATAATCTGGCACGCGCGCTGGGCTGTGATATAGGATGCATCAATATCAAGGCCACCACCGAAGAGCACCTTGGCTTTACGGGCGAGGGGCTTGGCATGGCTGCGCACGCAGTCTGCCTGATCGAATCTATATAAAGCACGAAGCGAGTGACAGCAGTTGCTGACTTCCAAGGCTTTGCACTTCCATAGTCATCGCCACCGTGCGAGTCTTCACACTACAGCGTATGACAAAATTCCACATCTTGCAACAGAAAGGAACAAAAATCATGACTTATATCTCTCCTTCCCTGCTGGCTGCCGACTACGCGCATCTGGCTGATGAAATCAAGAAAGTAGAGGATGCCGGCGCCGCATATCTGCACTTGGATATCATGGACGGCGCTTTTGTTCCCAATATCAGCTTTGGTCCCGAGCTGGTTGCTTCGATCCGCAAGCACACCAAGCTGATCTTTGACGTCCATCTGATGATCAACGATCCCATTCGCTACGTAGACAGATTTGTCAAGGCGGGCGCGGACATGATCACCTTCCACGTAGAGAGCACCGACGATCCCGAGGCGGTCATCCGCGCCATCACCTCGCACGAAATGCGCGCAGGCATGGCCATCTCACCGGGAACGCCCATCGAAGCCATCTTCCCCTATCTGCCTAAGCTCTCGCAGGTCACAATCATGACGGTTGAGCCCGGCTTTGGCGGCCAGACGCTCATGATGCCCATGCTTGACAAGGTGCGCGTGCTGCGCAGATATTGCATGGAAAACGGCTTGAAGTTAGACATTGAGGTTGACGGCGGCATCACGCCCGACAACGTCGGCTACTGCACCGGTGCGGGCGCAAACGTCATCGTAGCAGGCTCGGCCATTTTCAAGTCCAAAAAGCCGCGCTCTGTGATCGTGGGCATGAAAGACGCAGCCAAAATGAACCCGTTTTTGGGGTAAGTACGTATGGCAGACAACAACGATTGGAGGCTGAGAGGACAGGAATCGTACTTGCTGGGAAAAACGCTATATTTGCGCCAATTTCCCGTGGGAAAGGATCACGATCATTGCGAGTTTTGCTGGGACAAGTTTGCCCATTATCCTGATACTTTACATCAGGGATATACCACCGCAGACAATTACTATTGGATCTGCCCCGATTGTATGAATGATTTCAAGGAAATGTTCAACTGGACAATATATAACGAATAAAACAACCCGACAGCTTCTCACTGTCGGGTTGTTGCATTCCAATCAATCTAAAAATTTTCATTCGCGCCCTTGCAAGATCCTTCGCTGCGCTCATGGATAACACCTGCGCTGGGCGCGGTGTCGCAAGGGCTTACAATTCCCGAAAATACCCTATAAAAGACTGGGGAAGCCTTGCGGCTTCCCCATCTCTTTTTCAATTTACATCACAATCGACTTGATCTCGGGAAATTCATCCGCGAGGTCAAGCAGGCGGTCGCTGAGGTTATCCTTCGGAATGCGTACCTCCATGCTCACGCGCACGTCGCCGTTGTCCATTTTTTCCATCTCCACACCCGAGATCAGCACCTTATGCTCCTCAAGACGCGCGCGGATTTTGGGCATCACGGTGTGATAGTCTCTCGAAATCACCAGCAAAAGCTCCTTGGAGGACTGCATGTCACCCGGCAAGAACTTATGCAGCGAGATCTGCAGAAGGATCATGAGCGCCGTGCAAAGCACGCCCACTGTATACATGCCTGCGCCAAGTGCTAAGCCGATCGCGGCGGTTGCCCAGATGCCTGCCGCGGTGGTCAAGCCCTTGACCGAGCCGCCGCGCACAAAGATCACACCTGCGCCCAAAAAGGAGATGCCGGTGATGACGTTGGACGCAATACGCGAGGCATCCGCGCTGACCACGTCGGCAAAGCCGTATTTGGACACTACCATGATCAAGGTCGCACCAAGCGCGACGATGATATGGGTACGAATTCCCGCCTCCTTGAGGCGTTTGGTTCGCTCAAGACCGATCAAACCTCCACACAGGCACGCTACGACAACGCGTACAAGATAATCCCATGCGCCGATATGCTCAAAAAGCCACATATCCCAAGCCATCGCATCCTCCTTAATCGGCGTAGCCCAGCGTAATGCTGACAATATTTGCAACACCGTCGCGGTAATAGGTCAGTTCAATCGTGTCTCCGCCGTTGTGCTGATTGATCACGTCCATCAGATCGTAGATGGTAGCAAGCTCCTGTCCGTCCGCCAGCACGATGATATCGTCCTTTTGCAGCTTGTTGGCTGCATCCAGCCCGGGCGTGGTGCTCTGCACCCAAATGCCCGTATAAGGCGCGTAAAACACCTCTTCCGGATTCAATGCTGCGTCCTCGGGAGAAACCTCCTGAATTTTGCTTTCCTCGGGAATGCTGATATAATACTTGCCTGCCTCTACGCCAACGCCCACGATGCCGATCAAGGGACGCTTGGTGGTAATGGGCGACTCGCCCGGCTCACCCGTCTCGATAATATTGTTAAGCAGAACCATCGCACCGTCGATCGGGATGGCAAAGCCCATATTTTCATACTGACCCGAAAGCTTCATGGTGATAATACCCAGCACCTCACCGTCAGAATTGACCAAGGGTCCGCCCGAGTTACCAGGGTTGACGGGCGTGTCGGTCTGGATCAGCTTCATTTTCTTGATCAGAATGCCCTCGTCGTCGTAAATTTTGACGTCTCTTTGCGCAAAGGAAACCACGCCCTTGGTCACACTCCAGGCATATTCCTCGCCCGCGGGCGTACCCACCGCATATACGTTCTGGCTGTCCACCACGTCGGCAGACTTGCCGATTCTTGCACAGTAAAGACCTTGGGCATTGACCTTGATCACGGCAAGGTCGTCGATCTCGGAAAACCCGATCACCTCGGCAACCGCCGCCTGGCCGTTATAAAACTTGACGGTCACGGTCTGCGCGTCCTCAATGACGTGGTAGTTGGTTGCAATATAGCCGTCCTGTGTCAGCACGATGCCCGTGCCCGTGCCAACACCCTCGGGGGTCTTGGCAGTAATGACCACGGTATAATTACGCACCGATTCGAGTGCCGAGACCTCAATGGTCTGCTCGTCACCGCCGCCAACCACGGTCACGTCACCCGTAAAGCCACCCTGCACGGGCTGCTCTTCGGAAGGATTTACGATCGCGTCAATGGCATCGAACACCAAAACGCCTACCAAAATGCCAAAGCAAAGCGCGAAAACAACGGTAACAACGATTGCATACGCCCACACTCCGCGGTTTTTGCCGCGCGTTTTGCTCTTTTGATCGTGCGCGCGCTGCTCCTCGTAGCTCCAGCGATATTTGTAATCATGCTCGTCGGCAGGCTTTTGCTGCTTCTGTTCTCTTTCCTCGGCAAACATCTGCTCTGCCTGCTCGGAAAGCTGCGCCTCGGTCGGCACTTGCTTGGTCGGCGGCTCTTGTGCAGGCTGCTCCTCTGTCATTTCTTCCGCAGGCTCTTGTACAGTCTCTTGTATCGGTTCTTGTACCGGTTCTTGTACCGGTTCTTGTGCCGGCAAATTCATTTCTTCCCCGTTTTTCTCGGGATTCAATTCACGGTTCTCTTCCAAAGTTACTCCCCCTCTCGTCCTTTTTCGGGAGCGTCGGTTTCGGGCAGCGTAAAGGTGAATTCACACCATTCTCCTGCTACGCTGTCAACCGAAACACTCTCATGATGGGCTTCGATGATGGTCTTGACAATGTAAAGTCCAAGGCCCACGCCCTTTTTATCCAATCCGCGACTCTTGTCGCTCTTATAAAATCGTTCAAATACGTACGGCAGATCCTCACCGGGGATCCCCTCTCCTTGATTGTACACGCGCACTCTGACCTTTTCGCTCTTTTTGACGCGGTCCAGGCAAATGCGCAGCGTGCCACCCTCTTTTGAGAATTTTACCGCATTGTCCACCAGATTATACACGATCTGATACATGGCGTCGCGATCGGCCAGCACGAATAATTTCTCGTCCTCGCACTCAAATTCCACGTCCAATCTCTTTTGGTCGATCTTTTGCTCAAACGAAATCAGAATCAAGCGGCAGACCTCGCAGATGTCAAACGGTGCCGACACAAACTTGCGGTCACCCGCCTGAATGCGCGAAAGATCCAGCAGCTGCGAGACAAGACGCGAAAGCCTCTTGACCTCCTCGGACACAATACCGAGATAATACGTCTGCTGATCTGCAGGAATCACGCCGTCCAAAATTCCGTCAATAAAGCCGGAGATGGTGGTCATGGGTGTACGCAGATCGTGAGATACGTTGGCCATAAATGAGGTACGCATGTTATCCAGCGCCTCCAAGGATTGCGCCATGTTATTCATCGCGCGCGCAAGCTCGGCCACCTCGTCGTTCCCATGCACGGGAACGCGCACATCAAACTTCCCCGCCGCAAAGCTTTTTGCAGCGCGGCTCATTTCCTTAAGCGGCGTGATGATACGCTCGGTGATGAAATAAAACGCGATCAACGCAGCAAGCATGACCCAAAGGCTGGCCGCCATGATGACCTGCACCGTGGAATCACGCAGATCTCGCCAATCGTTGGAATCCGCGCAGACCAGCAGCACGCCATAAACGTCATTCCCTTCGATCAGCGGATGCGCATGCACGGTATGCGACTGCTCAAAGATGCCCGTAAAGGTATCGCTTGTGCGCAGGTGCTCGCCTGCGAGCACCTGCTCAAGCCCCTGCATGGGCAATACCTTGCCCACCTCCAAAAGCTCGCGATCCACACCCCGGAGCATCAAAAGCGTACCATCCTCGTCTGCAAGCATAATGGTCACACCGTCGGCATTGACGGTCAGCGCTTGCAGGATTTGTGCAATACTGCGCTCATTTTGCGCCACGTACTGCGAAAACGGCATGTCGTTTTGATAATTCTCGTCCACATAAGTATACGCAGCGGCAGCCGTATCGGTGATGACCTCGACCATGACCTGCTCGGAATATCCGTTGATGATATTTCCGATGATCATGATCAGCAACATAAAGCTGACCACAATGATCAACAAAAACGCTGAAATATACTTAAAAAACAGACTCTTAAACACGGCTTTCTCTTAGCCCAGCAGCTCGAACTTGTAGCCGACTCCCCAAACGGTCTTGAGAATCCACTTATCCGAAGCCCCCTCCAGCTTTTCACGCAGTCTCTTGACGTGCACGTCAACCGTTCTGGAGTCACCCAGGTAATCAAAGCCCCAGACCTTATCCAGCAGCTGATCGCGGGTGAATACGCGGTTGTAGTTGGAAGCTAAGAAATACAACAGCTCCAG
>CAZCRV010000047.1:0-11833 GCA_964501175.1 uncultured Clostridium sp. | reverse complement strand
CTTTTTATAAGAGATCAGAAAGCTCTCCAGCCACGCAAGTGTTTCCATGTCAAGATGGTTGGTCGGCTCGTCCAAGAGCAAGAGATCGGGCTCGGTGGCAAGCACCACGGCCAAGGCAAGGCGTGTGCGCTGACCGCCGCTGAAGGTATCGATCTGTCTCTCTCCGTCCTCGCGGCTAAAGCCCAGCTTTTGCAGAATCGACGCGCAGCGGCCTCTGAATTCCATGCCGCCGTCGCGGATAAAGCGTTCGTGCAGACGGGTATATTCTCCCGTCAGAATATCGTAATCGGGACGCGAGGTGTCCTGCAGGGCTGCCTCCAAGGCAGCAAGACGCGCCTCGTCAGAAAGCAGCTGCGGGAATGCGTGGTACATCAGCGACAGCGCCGTTCCGTCACCCTCACGCTCAAACGCACCATCCTGCGTCAGAATGCCCAGCGTCTTGTCCTTGGAAATGTACACTCTGCCCTCTGTAGGCTCATACTCGCCCGTGATCATGCGGAACAGCGAGGATTTGCCCGAGCCGTTGACACCGATGATGCCAAGCTTATCGCTCTCGTCAATAGCAAAGGAGATATGCTCCAATATGACGTCAGTACCAAAGGACAATCCGAGATCGTCCACACTCAGTATCGTCATGATTCATACCTCCCCGGGGAAAAATTAAAACCACTTGAAATTATGCGCTGCAATGAAATCCTTCAAGAACAGCCAATAGAACAGCACCAGCGCAAACGACGCAAGCGTGACAATGGCAACCAGCAGCCAATGCTTGACGCGGAATTCGGGCTTTGCCTGGTCGCGGGGCACCACGCCGACGCGGCGCAGAAGCGGAAACAGCGCCGAGATAAACAGCACGATAAACGCCGCCTCAAACGGGAACAGCAACAGATTTTTGCCGATGCGCACGCCGTTGATAAACGCCGCCACAGTACCTTCGGCGCCCATGGCATAATACTGCCACTTGAGAATGGCGGGATTCACGATCAAATTACATACCACGTTGACCGTAAGCTTGGAAAGCAGCACACGGCTCACGGTAATCTTTCGTCTCCACAAAAACAGACCGAAAATCAACGAGGAAAGCATTTCCACCAGCATAAAGGGCGGGAAATAGGGCTGGCCCGCCATGGGGAACAGGATGCACCCAAGCGTGTCACTAATAGCACCCGACAAAAAGCTGACCACGGGGCCGCAGACCATAGCGCCGATCGCATTGACGTAGCAATCCAGCGTGAAATTCAGACCCGGCAGTACCTGGATCTTGAAAATCGGCATTTTGACCAGCACGCGCAAGGCGATAAACAACGCGGCAAACACCAAAATCTTGACATCCTTGAATTGTGCAGCAGCATCGATCCAATACTGCTTGCCATATCCCGCACCTGCGGGCAAAAGCTCGGGGGCTGATCTTCTTTTTTTCATATTCATAAAAAATCCTCCTTTCCTCACCCATATCGCAAGAAAAAGAGGCATACTTTGCCGTATTCTGCCATATAAAGCGGGATGCAAAGGGTGAACCGCGGATAAGGCTTGCCTTATTCCTTCGTCCTGCGGACAACTCCCCGTCCCGCAAGCACTTAACGCTCACCGATTTACTCTTAATATAGGACTATTATACCACCCCGAATGCGTTTCGTCAAGAGGAAAGCAAGAATACGAGGTGCAAAATGAGGAGCGTACGTAAGGCGGGGGCTTGCTCCCGCCCTACGTACACTTCGCATTTCACATTTTAAAAATTTTCTCTTGCGCGCGGTGTCGTTTTATGGTATACTTTATGTTGGAAGAATACCTACACTTTACATATAAGGGGCTCTCATGGTTTTCTCAAGTTTGTTTTTCATGTTTGCGTTTTTGGTGATCTGCTACGCGCTGTACGCCGCTGTGCGCGGCATTCGTGCGCGCAATATCATTCTGCTGGTCTCTTCCCTGATCTTTTACGCTTGGGGCGGGCCTGCCTTTGTGCTGCTTTTGTGCCTTGAGACCTTTGTTTGCTACGCAAGTGCCCTGATCATTGACCGCATCGGCCCACGCTCCCGCCGCGCACGCGCGACTGCCTGGGTTTGCGCAGGATTTTGCCTTGCTTTGCTGATTCTGTTCAAATACACCGGCTTTTTCCTTGGCAACCTGCAGTTCTTGACGGGACTTCCCAAAGTCATTCCCGCCATTACCCTGCCCATCGGCATTTCGTTCTATACCTTCCAGCTGCTCTCCTACGTTATTGACGTGTACCGTGGCGAGGTCGAGGCGCAAAAGAGCTACGCCAATCTGCTGCTTTACGCGTCCTTGTTCCACCAATGCATTGCGGGCCCCATCGTGCGTTATGCAGACGTGGCGCGTGAGATCGAGCAGCGCAGCGTGACCTGGGATGATGCCGCACAGGGCGTTTCCCGCTTTGCGGTGGGTCTTGCCAAAAAGGCGCTGCTTGCCAACGGTTGCGCCATGATCGCGGACACCCTGCTCCCCTCGGCATCCACGACCGACCTCTCGGGGCTTTCGGCAGTCTCGCTGCTGCTTGGCGGTCTTTGCTACATGCTGCAGATTTATCTGGACTTCTCCGCCTACTCGGATATGGCCATCGGTATGGGCCTGATGGTGGGCTTTCACTACAAGGAAAACTTCAACTACCCCTACGCCGCCTCGTCGGTCACCGACTTCTGGCGTCGCTGGCACATCTCGCTCTCTACCTTTTTCCGCGATTACGTGTACATCCCGCTTGGCGGCAACCGCGTCAAGGTCTCGCGACATATCCTCAATATGCTGATCGTTTGGGGTCTGACCGGCTTTTGGCACGGTGCATCCTGGAACTTCGTTTTGTGGGGGCTTTACTATTTTACATGGTTGGTAATCGAAAAATACGCGCTGCGCATCGGAAAGAACGCACCGCTGTGGGGCAAAATCATCGCGCGCGTTTGGGTGCTGCCCGTCGTGTATTTCGGCTGGCTACTCTTCCGCTTTGACGATCTTTCGCTTTTGATTGATACCCTGCGCGGCATCATGTGCGCCAACGGCAATGCCTTCTTTGATCTGACTGCACAGACGCAGCTGAGCGGCAACTGCTTCTTCTTGGCTGTATGCATCCTTGCCTGCTTCCCCGTCGCTCCCGCGCTTGGAAAGCTTCGCGACACCAAGAGAATCCCTCCCCTTTACTATGCGGCAAACGCGATCGCTGCCGTCATTCCTGCGGTCTTGGTCATTCTCTCGGCACTTGCCCTGATCGGCGACAGCTACAACCCCTTCCTTTATTTCAGATTTTAATTCAAGAAAGGAGCCTTTATGGATCACAAGCATATATTCAACAAGATCATGATCGTGCTGTTTTGCGCGGTCATGATAATCGGCTTTGTGCTGGGGCTTGCTTTCTTTTTGCGGCCCGAGCACTCGGAATCCGAAAAGCGCGATCTGACCGACTTTCCCACCTTTACCCTTGCTACCTTTTTTTCGGGCGAATATACCGAGCAGATCAGCACCTGGTTTGCCGACACCTACCCCTTCCGCGAGGGGCTGATTGCCGCAAGCGACGCCATCATGTCGCTCAAGGGCTTTGGCTCGGAGCAATTCCACAGCGGTGCATCCTCGGTCGAGGGCGGTGAGCAGGGCTCGCAAGAGGGTGGCGAGGACGTCAAGGTGGAGACCATTGCGGGCTATTACATCACGGGCGACACCGCCTACGAGATGTACTATCAGAACAAGGCCAACTCCGAGCGGTATTCCGACTTGATCAACAAGGCAGCCGAGCGACTCGACGGCAAGGCTAAGGTTTACACCATCGTGGTACCGCTGGCCTACGCCTACAACGATAAGGTGCTGCAAAAAACCGACGCATCCGACCCCAAGGCCGCCATTGACGGCATGTACGAGAGCATCACACACCAAAATGCGATCTGCGTGGACGCCTACGGGGCGCTTGGCGCGCATAAGGACGAATACCTCTACTTCCGCACCGACCACCACTGGACCGCGCTTGGCGCATACTACGCCTACACCGCCTACTGCGAGGGCGCGGGTCTGACCGCATATCCCCTCTCCTATTATGAAAAGCTGGAATTCAGCGGATTTTTAGGCACGCTCTATTCGCACACCAAAGCGCCCGCGCTGCAAAAGAACCCCGACGTGGTCGAGGCGTTCGTACCGCAGGGCAGCAACACGCTTTACGTGCACACCGCGGACGGCCAGCGTCAGAAATTCACGGGTGGCGTGGTGCGCAAGGACACCGATGCCATGTACGCAGCCGCTGCCTCCAAATACAACTGCTTTTTGACCAGCGACAACCCCTCGGGCACCACCCAAAGCTACTATTGCAGCATTGAAAACCCGAACATCACCGACGGCTCTGCCGTGGTGCTGGTCAAGGAATCCTTTGGCAACTGCTTCGCTCCCTTCCTGGTTGACCACTATCAGTACGTATACGTCATTGACTACCGCTACTATGACGGCGACATCGTTGAGTTTGTGGACGCCACGGGGGCGACGGACATCATATTCTTAAACAACATCACCGCCACCTCGGCATCCCCGCGCATAGGCGAGATGGAAGACCTGGTGAATTAAATGCAGAATGCAAAATGCAGAATGCAGAATGAAGAATGCAGAATGCAGAATGCAGAATGCAGAATGAAGAATGCAGAATGAAGAATGAAGGTAGAAAAACCGCTCTTCCGAGCGGTTTTTCTTAGTTTTATCAATTGATTTATGATGGGTGTGTTGAAAATATTTTGCAGGGGACGGTGCCAAGCCGCAAGCGGCCAACGTCCCGTTTGATAAATCAAAGAAAACCCTTGCTTTCGCAAGGATTTTCTACCTTCATTTTGCATTTTGCATTCTGCATTTTGCATTTTCATGCTCCGCCTCGGCCTTTTCCTTGGCAAAGAAGTGAATTTCCTCGGTCGCATACGCCAGCTTGACCAACACGTCCTTCTTTGTTACGTAGCACCAATAGCTGTCCTCGGGAACGGAAAGATCGATGCAATCGCCCTTCGCGGTGCGGCTCTTTTTGTAGTTGAACTCCACGTGCAGGCTGTCGAGATTAAGTGCCTTCCACTCCACGGTCAGTGGCTCGCCGTACACATTCTCGCAAACAAGCTTGGTTCCCTCAGGGGTCTGGGTCAGCTTGCCCTTCCCCTGCGGATAGAATCTTCTTGCATTGGGCAACGTTTCCACTTGCACCTTGTCCTCGAAATAATACGTACCTTCACGGATCTCCTTTCGTACACAAGCGCGCTCCCACTTGGACCAATCGGGGATGTGGGAATATTCGGTCTCGCCCTCAAGCGCCCTCAGCTCTCCAAGCTCGGTCATCTCCCACTTCTTGCCGCAATTCTCGCACCAAAGGTGAATCCCCGCGGACTCCATCTTGCCCTCGGTACCGCAGCACGCGCACTTATAAAGCAACGAGTGCAGGCCCTTGGCACGCTCGAGGTGATCGATGACGATATCGTTGGCCTTTTGCCATGCAAAGTCGTCGTATTGGAAGTTATCCACAATTCTCTGATAGATCTCGTCGGCAGACAAGGTCTTGGTCTCCTCTGCGCTCACGATGGGATACATCTCAGCCTCGATCGGGCCTTTTTTGTTGATCCAGTTCCAATGCGGACAGGAAACAAAGTTGCCGTGAATGCGGATAACAACCACGGGCACGCGCAAAAATTTGGCAAGGCTGCCAAGCGAAGGAGTCAGATACGAGGTGCAGCCGTCGATCGAATATCTCGCCTCGGGAAACAGCACGAAAACGGTCTGCAGCTTATCCACACAATACTTCATATGGCGGATCAGCTGGAAATCCTGCACGTACTTTCTCTTACCAAGCACGCCCAGATGTCGCATCAGCGGCTCGGTAAAGTCGCGAAATCCCTCTAAGGTCATGACGTTGTTGAGCGGCGCACCGCGCGTAGCATCCAGCATGACGTTGAAATCCACCATGGATGCGTGGTTGATCAGCAGCAGGTACGGCTTGCCGTCAATGCCCTCCATACCGTGGCGGTCCAGCTTGTAGGGGCGGTGCTTCAGATCGGGGATGCTGATGATATGCTTGGCCACGCCCATCAGAAAGCCGGGCTTGCGCGGCTTTTTCTTAAAATCAAAGCGGGGCGGTTGCTTGGTTTTGCTCATAGTTTTGTCCCTTTACTGTCATAATTTGGTCATACTCTATTTGCAATTATACCCGATTATGCAGCGTTTGTCAACCATATATTGATGTTACAAATGTAATTTTTCCGCCAAGCACTATTGACTTTGCTGTCAAATTATGTTAAACTATTGGGGTATAGTTACAAAAAACAACAAATCGCACCACGGAGAGTATATATGCGAAAGCCGAAGGACCCCAATCACCTTGCAAGAGAACGCATTGTTGCAGCACTTACCGAGCTGATGAACGAGCGTGACTACTCAAGCATAACCATTACCGAAATTACGCAAAAGGCGGGCGTTTCCCGAATGACATATTACAGAAACTATTCCTCCAAGGAGGATATTCTGCGCAAATTCATGGATGACGTGGGTGAGAGAATCCACGCCAAGATCATGGAGCAAGGCATTCATAAAAATGCATATCAGTATTACTATACGCTTTTTGAAACACTTGGGCAGTACGCTTCCCTTGTAAGTGCCGCTATGAAGGCGGGCTTGGGCGGATTGATCTTGGATTGCGTTTCGCATAACATGGATCGCACCTATTTAAGCCGGGTGGAAAACACAAACGTGCAGAAATACCTGCTGCGCTACCACGCGGGCGCATTCTTCCACGTTTATATTGAGTGGATCCGCGGCGGGATGGCGGAATCCTGCGAGCAGATGGCGCGCCTGTGTGCAAATGCCACGTCGGGCAAGCCGGATTTTCCGATTTACAGCGAATAATACAAAAGAGCAGGTCACGTTAGCCGATGTCCGCAAACGCTGGTTTTATGAAATAGTAGAAAAGCACTTATGATGAACGATAAAAAGTCGTCTGTCATAAGTGCTTTTGCGTTACTTTGAATAAGCCTTGCTTTTTTATTCTTGCGTCTCTACAGGCAGAATATACGCGCCCTCGCTGTCCAGCAAATAACAGCCGTCCACGTCCAGAATGCCGCTGAGCTCCTCAACGTCCGTGCTCTGCGTCAGATCAAAGCTGCGCACCACCACACCGTTGCAAAGCAACTGCAAAATATGCGTTTGTGCATCGTATTGCAGATCGTATTGCGCCGCATCCGCGCCGTCCTTGCCATCAACGCCATCCCGCCCCGGTTCACCTTGCGGGCCCTGTTCACCTTGCGGGCCCTGCTCGCCCTGAGGGCCCTGCTCGCCCTGAGGACCCTGCTCGCCCTGAGGGCCCTGCTCACCCTGTGGGCCCTGTTCACCTTGCAAGCCCTGTTCACCTTGCGGGCCCTGCTCACCCTGTGGACCGGGATCTCCTTTGTCTCCCTTTTCGCCTTTTTCGCCCTTTTCGCCCTTTTCGCCCGGCGCGCCATCCACGCCGTCACGGCCAATGATGCCGTTTGCCCCGTCCGCACCGTCACGTCCGTGCAACGACTCCAGCCATTCCTGCTCGCTGCCCACAAAGCCATGCTTGCAGGCAATGCCATACGCGCTCAGATAAACGCCATGCCCGCGATACATTGCATCCCCTTTGCCGTGCGTGCGGATCAACCAGCGGCGAAAGGCCGCGCTTTCCGATTTGAAAAGCTTGCGGAAGCGATCGGCCTGCGTCTCGTTGTGCAGCTTGAAATGCCCGCGCGAGAGCAGCCAATAGCTGTACATGCGCTCGTACTGCCCCGTCACGAGCGGCTCGCAATCCCCTTCACCTGTCGTATATTGCACCGCATCAAGACGGGAAATACCCAAATATTCGGTTTGTATGATCAATTCGATCTCGTTAAAATACGCATAAAGCTCCCCCTCGGCCACTTGCCCCGATAACAGATTGCTTACCTGCGTAATGATTTGCTGTACGGTCAAAAATCCGTCCTCCCTTTTCTTTTTCTTGATTATAACAAGGAAAACGAATTTTTGCGTCCCCGAATGGCGCACCTGCGATAAAGCAGGTGCGCCAACTCTATTCGCCTTGGGCGAGTGATATGCGCTACGCGCGTGATATTGCCTATGGCAGTGATATGCGCTGCGCGCGTTTGAAGTTCCACGGGCGAATAGAATATCACTGCGACCATCGGGAGCAATATCACTTTTGCAAGGCAAAAATATCACGCCGAGCCGCGCGAGGCATATCACTTAATGAATAATTTGCTTTATAGCAGGCCCCGTGCTCGGGGCTTTTTAGAAAACTTGGCAGCATGTTATTGACGCTGATCCTCTTTATCATCGCTTTTCGCTTCTTCGATACTCCAATAATCCTTCTTCCAGTTCGGATTGTTACATACAGTGTCCTGCGCCTTGAAATAGTACACCCAATCGATCAAAGGCGATGCATTGTCTTCGGTTCCTTTTTCATGGCTTCGCTCTTCATCATCATACTCACAGCCATTAGCGGCATCCCATCCGCCGTCGATGGTGTATGTGATATCTTCCACATACCCGCTCTCTTGATTGACGTACACGGTAATATGTGTAATCTCAATCGACGGGTCATGTGCATACGCCAGCTTGATTGCGTATTCCACGTCGTGCATATACTGAATGTCCGTGCTTTCGCGCGCTTTTCTGATGAAAATTGAGAAGGTTGGAATCGCGACGGCGGCGAGTATTGCCATAATGGCAATTACGACAACCAGTTCAACTATTGAAAATCCTTTATCTCTCTTCATAAAAAACTCCATGTGAGCAGATAAGCCCGACCGGGGGTCGGGCTTATGCGAATTTATGCCTCATCCGAGGGCTTTTTGGTTTTTCTGAACACCAAAAATTTTCCAATGATATAGTTGGCCACAATATTGGCCACCGAGGCAACACCCATGGCGACGAGCTCAATGCCCGCGCCGCGGTAAGGGGTGAGATCCACGGTCAAAAATTCCATGCTCTCGGGTAAGATCGCGCCCAGCAGCACTACCACGCCAAGATTAAGCAAATACTCAAACAGCACGAACGTGGCAATTCTGCCGCCGAAAAACTCGGCCATCTGCACCCAGATATTGGCCTTTTTGTCCGCGTCCTTGAATACAAACGCGCGGTTGGTAAAGAACGCAAACAACACGGCGCACACCCAGGAGATGACGCTGGCAGCCGTGAACAGCGCGATATACGCCGTTCCCTCCTCGCCCTCGATGCCAAGCAGTGCCTTACCCGGCCACAAAATGCCAAAGCGCACGATCCAGCTCACGGCGGTGGTCAGCACGCCGAACACCAGGTACATGATCGCTTCCTTGGTCGTCTTTTTTGCTTGATTTTCCATATATCCGTATGCTTTCTTACTTGTTGATCTGATAGGTGGTTCCCTCGCGGGAGTCGATCAGGGTCACGCCCTTATCCAAGAGGTAATCGCGGATGCGGTCAGCCTCGGCAAAGTTCTTTGCCTTCTTGGCAGCGGCTCTTTGATCGATCAACGTCAGAATCTCGGCAACCAGAGGATCCTTCATAGCCTCCTCGCGTGCCAATCTCTCGGCCTCTTCCTTTTCTGCGCGGCGCTTGTCGGCAGTCTGCACCAGCTCAAGAGACAGAACAGCATCAAAATCCATGAGCAGCGCGCGCTTGGTGGCATCGTTGCACTTTGCCTTGAGCACGTCGTAAACCGCGGTAATGGCCAAAGAGGTGTTGAGGTCATTGTCCAGCGCCCTGACAAAGCTTGCCTTGCCCGCCTCGAATGCCTCTTGGTCTACCTCACCCTCGGTGGAGAGCTGCATGACTCGCGCGATCAGCTTTTCGTAAGCGACCACCGCGTTATCCAGATTCTCCCAAGAGAATACCAGCGACTTGCGATAGTGGGATTGCAGGCAGAACAGTCTGTATGCAAGCGGATCGTAGCCCTTGCTTTCTAACAGAGACACGGTCAGAAATTCGCCCGAGGACTTGCTCATCTTGCCGCTGTCGGTATTGAGATGCAGTACGTGGAACCAGTAATTGCACCACTTGTGGCCAATGTACGCCTCGCTCTGCGCGATCTCGTTGGTATGATGCGGGAACGCATTGTCAATGCCGCCGCAATGGATGTCCAGGTACTCACCAAGATACTTCATGGAAATGCCCGAGCACTCGATATGCCAGCCGGGGTAGCCGATGCCCCAGGGAGACTCCCATTTGAGCTCCTGGTCGTCAAACTTGGACTTGGTGAACCAAAGCACAAAGTCTGCCTTGTTTCTCTTGTTCTCGTCCTTTTCTACGCCCTCGCGAACGCCCTCTGCCAGGTCGTCCTCCGAGAAATCGTTGAACACGTAGTATTTATCCAGTTTGGCGGTGTCAAAATAGATGTTGCCGCCTGCCTCGTAAGCGTAGCCCTTATCTAAGAGTCCCTGCACAAGGTCAATGAACTCCTTGATGCAGCCGGTTGCGGGCTGCACGATGTCGGGGGTCTTGATGCGCAGCTTTTCGCAATCCGCAAAAAACGCATCTGTATAGTATTGTGCAATCTCCATGACCGTTTTATGCTCGCGCTTTGCACCCTTGAGCATCTTGTCCTCGCCCTCGTCCGCATCACTTGTCAAATGTCCGACGTCGGTGATGTTCATGACGCGCGTGACGTCATAGCCCGCGTAGCGCAGATACTTCTCCAGCACGTCCTCCATGATGTAGGTGCGCAGGTTGCCAATGTGCGCATAGTGATATACGGTAGGTCCGCAGGTATAAATGCTGACCTTGCCCGGCTCGTGGGGCACGAATTCTTCTCTTTTATGCGAAAGTGAGTTATATAAAACCATTGTATAGTACCATCCTTATGTCATAGTTTGAATCATGCGTGCGAGCGTGCGGGCTGCGCCAAGCGTATCAGCAGCGAGCTGCTCGCGCGTTTTGTCATACATGGGCAGATGCGAGGTCTTGGTTTCGAAATCAAGCACGCCCTCGTAGCCCGCAGCGCAAAGACCGCGCACCACGTCCTGCCAGTCGATCTCGCCCGCCATGGGCACCAGATGAGAATCCTCGCCGCGATTGTCGTGCAGGTGCACAAGTGCAAGCGTGCCGCCCAGCAGCTCGATCTCATGGGATTGCACAAGCCCCGCTGTGTGCGCGTGACCCGTATCCCAACAGGTGGAAAGGTTCAATTTATTGGCAATTGCCTTGATCTCCACGGCTCGACATCCGTACAGGTGGTCGTGCTGGCTTTCCTTAACGCTTGCCATGTTCTCCACCGCAAGCACCACACCGCGCTTGGCGGCAAGCTCGCAGAGCGGAGCGAGATAGGCAAGGTTTTCGGCAAACCAATCCTGCTTTGAGGCGCGACCCGAGTGACGTGCAATGGGGTGAATGACCGCCGTGGGAATGCCCATCAAGGCAGCGGCCTCAATGCCCCTGGCCTGCTCGCGCGCAAAGCGCTGCATGGCGGGCTTGTCATCGGGATTTGGCATATAGAAAGGCAGGTGACAAACGGGCAGCGACATACCCAGCGCGGCAGCGCGCGAGGCGGCGGCATACAGCACGCTTTGCCAAGCGTCATCCAGCTGTGCGATATTTTCCAGCGACACGTCAGCAGCCGCAAAGCCGCAATCATGCAGATTCTGCAGCGAGGCCGAGAGCGAATAACGGCCATCGGGGCACCAACCGTAAAAACGGGTTGGCACGCAAGGCGTAAAAGGCTTTACATGCATAGCACCTCTCCTTTCTGATACTTGATACTTCATCATATTATTATAGCAAATCCCATAGCGTTTGTCAACTGCAAGGACGTTTCCTTGAAAAAGTTTTTGATCAAGTTTTTGATAAGTTTTTGATAAGTTTTTGATCACAGTTTTTGATCACTTCCCCCCAACGGACCACC
>CAZCRV010000046.1:11011-12037 GCA_964501175.1 uncultured Clostridium sp. | reverse complement strand
CTCAACGGCGACGGCAAGATCAACTACACCGAGGACTTTTACGGTCTGACCGGCTGGTCGCTTGACTGCGACTACAACTTCTATTTCGGCGCGGGCTGCACCATGTTTACCTTTGACGACAATCACCTGCCTGTTTACGAAGCAAACACCGACAGACTGCAGGAGATCTACGAAAAGATCTACGAGCTGCTGATCACACAGCAGGCATTCCACGTCAAGGTTGCCGAGTATCTGAACAACAACACGCTGGATGCCGCTCCCCGCGACATCTTCAAGCAAGGCAGAGCGCTGTTCTTTGCGGGATATTTGGGTGCTGCCGTGAATATGCGCGACATGGAGAATGATTTCGGCATTCTGCCCCAGCCCAAGTACGATGAAAAGCAGGCGGAATACCTCAGCTTTGTCAACGGCTCGGCTTCCGTGGCCGTCGTTCCCAAGAGCCTTGGAGAGCAGGATCTCAAGATCACGGGCTACATGATGGAGGCGCTGGCTTCTTCCTCTTACTACATGGTCACCGACACACTGTACGACAAGGTTGCCAAGTCCAAGACCGCGCGCGACCCCGAATCCGCAGAGATGATCGACATCATCATCCGTCACAAGGTATTTGACTTTGGTTATTCGCATTTCTTCCACACGGTACTTCCCTGTGCAAGCATCATTCAGACCGGACTCAACGCAAAGAGCCCCTCGATCGTCAAGGAGATCACAAAAAACGAAAAGCTGACCATCCGAGAGCTCAAAAAGATCTACGAGGCCTACGGCTACGATTACGATTGATCAAAATATAAAAAAACAGCCCGCCAATGGGGTGGAATTAGCGGAGAAATCCGCAGAAGTCAAACAGGGCAGCATCAAAAAATGCTGTCCTGTTGCTTTTTGCAGTAAAAAAGGTCCGGCAAGGAGGAGCAAGCCCCTCCCCTACCGCCTGATTAATTGGTTGGGCGAATTTGCTTAGGTTTTAACGACCCAGACCTGTGCAAGGTAGGGGAGGAGCAAGCCCCTCCCCTACCGCCTGATTTATTG
>CAZCRV010000046.1:0-10911 GCA_964501175.1 uncultured Clostridium sp. | reverse complement strand
GTTGGGCGAATTTGCTTAGGTTTTAACGACCCAAACCTGTGCAAGGTAGGGGAGGAGCAAGCCCCTCCCCCACCGCCTGATTTATTGGTTGGGCGAATTTGCTTAGGTTTTAACGACCCAAACCTGTGCAAGGTAGGGGAGGGGCTTGCTCCTCCTTGCCTTTTTCATAACTAAATATTCATGCTTAAAAACAGGGCTGCCTCTCACGAAGCAACCTGTTTTTTATTCTTTATTCCGCTAATTCTTCAGCACCATCGGGCTGTTTTTATTTGAACTCCTTGTAATCCGCGGTCAGAAAACGCTCGCGCATGATGGTGTAGTGCTCCTTGGTCGGGTTGCCGCAAAGAATGCCCAGCTCCCTTTTGAGTGCCGAGATCAGCAGCTCGGGATTGAGATTTCGCGCAGAGCCGGTTGCAAGGCGCAGATCCATGACCACGCTCTTGCATTCGTCGCACCAGCCGATCTTGCTGTGATCGATCAGCGGAATCAGATTGATCTCCTTATCACCCGACTTGGTTTTCTTGGTCATGTACAGCTCGTCTCTTGTAAGCACAGCTGCGATCTTACCGGCCAAGGCAGGGCTGCCGCCCTCGGTGCAGATCTTGACCGTATAGTCGGCAAACGCGACGTCATTTGCATCGGTCTTGGCCTCGTACGCGTCGTAAACATACATCTCGTCGGTCAGCTCGCAGTTGAGCTGCTTGATGATATTCTCCATGGAGATCTCACGCTCGATGCGCATGTCCAAAAACTCGCACACACTCTCGGTACCGATCGAGAGCGGGTAGCCGAACGAGATCTTGGGATGCGGGTTAAAGCCCTTGGTGTACCACATGGGAATGCCCGCGCGGATCAGCACGCGGTGCAGCGTGCGCTGCAGATCCAGGTGCGACACGTACTGCAGATTTCCCTTTTTGACAAAGCGGATACGCACGGTCTTGGGCTGCTCCAGCAAAGGCAGCTGATGCTTTGTATAACAAGTCAACATCATTTACCTCCCTTCGGGCAAGGCGTACGCTCGCCACCCATGCAATTCGCGCCGCAGCCCGAGCATTGCTCGCGGCAGGAGGGCGTTGTCTTTTCCTCGTAGGCACGGGCGCGCTCACGCAAAAGGAATGCTTTGGTCACACCGCAGTCGATGATATCCCAGGGCAGCACCTCATCAAGCCCGTACGCGCGGTTGGCGTAGAATGCGGGATCGATGCCCGCTTCTTCAAACACCTCGATCCACTTGTCGTAATCAAAGAATTCGGTCCACGCGTCAAACATAAAGCCCTTTTGGTATGCCAGAGCCATAGCCTTGCAAAGGCGGCGGTCGCCTCTTGCCAGCACCGCCTCCACGCGGCAAACACGGGCATCATGGTGGGTATATCTCACGCGCTTGTCGCGGTTGCATTCGCCCACGTACGCCTGCTTTTCAAGCATGGTCTCCAAGGAATCCTGCGCCTCCCATTGGAAGGGCGTGAAGGGCTTGGGAATAAAGGGCGAGACGCTGATGGTGACCTGCACGCCGCGCGATTTGTTGCGGTTGGGGTTCTTATAGTACGCCACGCAAACGTTGTGCGCAAGCGTCGTAATGCCCTCTAAGTCCTCGTTTGTCTCGGTGGGCAGACCCTGCATAAAGTACAGCTTGACCGTGCTCTTGCCCGCGTCAAACGCTACGTTGACCGCACGCAACAGGTCTGATTCCTCAACGTTTTTGTTGATGACGTCACGCAGTCTCTGCGTGCCTGCCTCGGGCGCAAAGGTCAAGGAGCCCGAGCGCACGGAGGCAATCCTGTCCATGAGCTCCTTGGTAAAGCTGTCCACGCGCAGCGAGGGCAGCGAGAGATTGATCATGTTCTCGTCCGTCCACTCAAGCAGCTTGTCGGTCAGCTCCTCTACGCGGGTATAGTCGCTGATGGACAGCGAGGAGAGCGAAATTTCTTCGTAGCCGGTTGCCTCAAACAGCGATTTTGCCTGGCAATCCAGCGTGCCCGGCGTTTTTTCGCGCACGGGTCTGTATACCATGCCCGCCTGGCAGAAGCGGCAGCCACGGATGCAGCCGCGGGCAACCTCCAGCATAATGCGGTCGTGCACGGTTTCGGTGTAAGGCATGACCAGCTTTTCGGGGAAATACGCCTTGTCCATATCCTCGCAGATCTGCTTTTTGACCTTGACGGGCACGTCGTCGTACAGAGGGGTGTAGCTCTTGATGGTGCCGTCCTCGTTATACTGCACGTTATAAAGAGACGGCACGTACACGCCCTGAATGGTGGCAGCGGCACGGCGCAAAAATGCGGCCTTGGTGTAGCTGCCCTCCTCTTTCATTTGGATGTAAAGACGGACGATCTGCGGCAGCATTTCCTCGCCCTCACCGATGTTGAACAGATCGAAAAACTCTGCTACCGGCTCGGGGTTATAGGTGCAAGGGCCACCGCCGATAATCAAGGGGTATTCCTCGCCTCTGTCCTTGGCATACAGCGGAATGTGCGCAAGTCCCAGCATGTTGAGCACCGTGGGATAGCACATCTCATACTGCAAGGTAAAGCCCACGAAGTCAAACTCACTCAGCGCGTCGCCCGATTCGTGCGCCCAGAGCGGGATGTCGTATTTGTGCATCTGCTCCTGCATATCCACCCACGGTGCATAGCTACGCTCGCACCAGATATCCTGCTCGGAATTCAGGCGCGAATACAGGATGCGCACGCCCAGGTTGGACATGCCGATCTCGTACGTATCGGGAAAGCAGAACGCAAATCTTGCCTTGACGGCACTTTTATCCTTGATGATCTGACCATATTCCCCGCCCGCATAGCGCCCGGGCTTTTGCACGGTCTTAAGTACTGTTGCAATTTTTTGATTCATATTGTCACCTTTTTATTTTGTCTTACGTAAATCGCCCAACAGGCATGTGCTGACGATCGGGATTGCCACCAGCCACAAAGCCTGGTAAAGCAGCAAAAGCAGCGGCCACGCGTACCAGATGCCGCCAAGCACCGAGAGCAGCACGACCAGCGCCGCACTCAGGGCAAGATAGGCAAATCGCCAGATCATACCGATCATGCGCACGCGGCGCAGCTTGCGACAAGCCAGCAGCGGTAGCAGCACGTCCTCGGGTGCGCGCGTTGCGATCACGCCGCAATCCAACACCGTCTCGCCGGCAGCCCCCTCGTAATCTCTCTGTCTCTCCACCGTAATGCCCGAGCCCTTGGCGCGGGTATTGACGGTTTCTTGATTGATACAAGGATCGTAGGTCACGATCACGGGATCGATTCCCTCGGCCTTAAGCTGCTTTGCACGCAGCAAAAATTCGTGGCGCAGCTCGTAATCCACCGAGTATCCCACGCGGAACACACCGTCAAAGGCAAGGTAGATCACCGAGCTGTTCTTACGCTTTTTGTAGTTTGTTTCCAGCTCTCTGCGAGGCAGACGCACACCGCGACCCGCAAGGTAATCGTAATCACCCATCATCACGCAGGTCACGCCGTCCATGTAAAGCGTCATGCCGTCCTCGCCCACACTCATGATCTCGATCTTAACGGGAGCATCGTCCTCCTGCCCCTCGCCCGCAATATCCGCAAGCGTACCTCCAAGGGCACGCAGCAGCACGCGGGTCTTTTCCATATAAGTGCCAATGTCGCTGTCACCGCGCACCGTGATCTGCGAGGATCCGTACGCGCAAAACATTTGGCCTGCGTCGAAAAGCAACGCCTTGACGTCCTTGTATTCCTCGACAGCGCCATCACCAATGACGGCACATCCGCTTTTGAACAGCGTTTTGCCCGCAACAAATGCGGAAACTGCACCAAAGAGCAGCATGGAAAGCGGCATTGCAGCGTTGATGCACACCATAAACGCAGTCAGCGCATCCATGCCCTGTCCCGTGGCGATCAAGGTAGCCACCGCAGCAGAAACAGCGCAAACAAACAGCACGCCGTACACCACGCTCAAGGAAATGCCGCGCTCGGTCACAGCACCCGTGCGGCGGAAATAGCCGCTGACCTGCCCGATCTTGCGCACGCGGTAAGCACCTGCATGCGGCTTGCGGATTTCCCGATCGGTCACGGGCAGGCGCGAGCCGTTGGTCGCATCGCTCACCTTTTCAATGCCATATCTCGGCTTGCCCGAGCGCACCACCCTGAAGTTGCGCTCCTGGTGGTACAGGTTCAAGACGTCTGCCACCGTGCAAAGCGTCAGTGCGAATACGGCAAGGCTGTTGAACATCATATAATGCTTGCCGGCTAGGAAAACCAGCACGATATCGTAGAGCAAGGATGCTGACAGCATCAGCGCAGGCACCGAATACAGATTATGCCCCAGCGACCAGATGCTGCGAAGTCCTTCAAACAGTCTGCGCCACGAGCATGCTATGACCACGCAGACCGCAAGCACCGCCAGCAGCGGATAGAGCGGCGTGGAAATGATCTTGGGCACGCTTCCCTGCAGGTATCCCAGCAGATACGCGTTATCCAGCGCGATCAGCGAGAACAAAAATACGATGCAGACTGCCAATCTGACAATGACACGCGGCTTTTCGCGGCCGTATGCCTGCTTGATCTCTGCTTCGTCGGCTGCGTCCATATATTCCTTGCCGCGCCATGCAAAGCAAAGCGGGTTATCCGTGCCGAAGGTTTGGCGCTTTTGCTTGTGCGTTGCAACCGCGCGGTGCACGCGCTCGCTGCCCACGCGGGTTTTGACCTCCTGCCCGTATCCGAGCGCGGTCATCATATGGATATCCTTTTCGTCAAATTCCACGCCGGCAGGCGCCGCCTCACCGGGACTTGGCTCGTGCTTGACCACGCGACCCTGCATGGGGTCGTTTGCGGGGTAATCGGGTGCATCGTCGGTCAGCGGATCGTCCTCCTTTGGCTCATTTTCAAGGCTGGGCTCGGATTCCTGCAGAATTTCTTGTATGGGAATCATGGGCTTTGCGGGAATATCTGCCGAATGCTCGGCACGCATTTGCGCCTTGAGTGCTGCGACAGATTGCCGCCATTCATCCAAGGAGCCCAACACCATGTCCACGTAGTCCTCCTCGGGCTCGGGCTGCTCCTGCGCGGGGTTCTCGTCTTCTATAATTACTTCATCCTCGATAAATTCTTCATCTTCGATGAACTCTTTGTCCTCGATGAATTCTTTGCCCTCGATAAACTCCTCGTCAAAGATTTCTTCGTCCTCAAGGATTTCTTCATCTTCAAGGATTTCTTCGTCCTCAAGGATTTCTTCATCCTCAAGAATTTCTTCATCCTCAAGAATTTCTTCGTCTTCAAGAATTTCTTCATCAAAGAATTCGTCATCCTCGTCATCGTCCTCGTCGATCAGCTGTTCCAGCTCATCTTGTGCAACCAGCGCCTCGTATTCGGCGATCTCGCGCGCGTCCTCCTCGTCTAACTCGTCGTCCTCAAACCAGGGCAACTCGTCCTCGGGAATCTGCTCGGGTTCCGGTTCGGGCTCATCGATGGCCTGCTCCTGCCTGTATTGCTCGATGATCTTGGTTTGCGCCAGCTCTTTGATCTGCTCGGCGATCTGGTCGGGATCCGCTGTCTCGTATTCCTCGTCAACGTTCTCGTCTATCTCTTGTTGGAGCTCTTCTTCAAATTCTTCTTCAAATTCTTCTTCAAATTCTTCCTCGAACTCTTCTTCAAGCTCTTCTTCGGGCTCTTCTTCGGGCTCGTCCTCTATGTACGCTTGATTGGCCTCGTCGGGCTTTTGCTCGTCGTCGGGCATAAAGTCCTCGGCGCTGTAGAGGTCGTTGCTCTTTTTGGTAGCAGACGGCTTGTCCTTGCCTTGGTTGCCAAACATTTCGACCAGCATTTTTGCAAACGCTTCGTCATCCGCATCGGTATCGGCATCCTCGCCCTCGGCGTGGTCTGCGTTCTCGTACGACTGTCTGAGTCGCTCTACCATTTCGTCCACGTTATCGGACGAATAATTCTGCTTTTTCTTTGCCAAGCTGCTGCCCCCTTTCACAAAAATTCAAAATGCATATCAGCCCTGTCGGTGCTGCTTGGCCGCCTCTGCTAAAATAACAGACGCCGCGGTGGATACGTTAAAGGAATTGACCTTGCCGTACATGGGAATCGAGGTGATGATGTCCGCCTCCTTGGTGACAAGATCGGAAACACCGTTGCCCTCGCTGCCGAATACCAGCGCGCAAGGACCGCGGAAATCAGTCTCATAGAAAGGCTTGCCGCCTGCCTCGGCTGCAAAGACCCATACACCCTCCTTTTTGAGCATGCGAACGGTTGCACCGATGTTTGAAACCTTGGCAATGGCAAGATGCTCCACAGCACCTGCGGACGCCTTGGAAACCAGCGGGGTCAGACCCACGGCACGACGCTTGGGAATAATCAGACCGTGCGCACCGCAGCCCTCTGCGCAACGGATCAGCGCGCCCAGATTATAGGGGTCGGTAATGCCGTCCGCAATCACGATCAGAGGCGCTTCGCCGCGCTCTCTTGCGATCTCCAGAATATCCTCGGGCGTGCAATATTCCTTTTGTGCCGCCATGGCGATAATGCCCTGATGAGGTGCAAAGCCTGCCATGCGATCCATCTTATCCTTATCCGTTTCCACAACGGGAATGCCGCGCTCTACTGCCATGGCGACCAGCACCACGATCGAGCCCTCGCGGTCTCCGCGTCTGACCAGGATCTTGTCGATCTCTCGATCGGATTTGAGCAGCTCGCGCACCGCGTTTCTGCCGATGACCAGCCCCGAATCCTCCATCTCCTCAAGCTCGCGGTCGCTTACCTCGCGTGCGGGCTTGGGTGCGTTATACTTATCGCGGTTGTTGTTCTTTGCGGGATGCTGCGAATTTCTCTTGCCGTCCTGTGCCGATTTATGCTTCTTGTTGTATTCCATAACAGTTCCTTTCTTATTTTCGGGGATTTCCCAAAGATTTCCCGACGGAATGATGATAATTTTTCAATAAATGACATACACTATTTATTATATCATACCTTGTCCGTTTTGTACAGACTTATTTTGGAAATTTCTCATACTGTAAAGGGTTTTGCGCCAAAAATCGTTCGTCACGGTGTGACAAGCTCGGACACGGATTGTCATTTTTCAAAATTTCCCGCGTTTTCTTTGCAGAAATTCTTGCACTGTCCTAACAAATATGCTATAATTGTTTTATTCTTTTTTTATTTTTTTACGCGATGCCCATCACGACACCGCCTCAAGGAGGCTCCCCATGATTTTCGATTTTCACACCCATTGCTTTCCAGACACGCTCGCGCCCCGCGCTATCGCGCACCTGGCCGAAATCTCACTCAAATGCGGCCTGACTCCCACCACCGACGGCACAGCCCGCGGGGTGCTTGATCAGATGCACGCGCACGGCGTGGACAAGAGTCTGATTTGTAACGTATCCACCAACGCGCACCAGATGCCCAAGGTCAACGACTTTGCCTGCGAGCTGGCACGCACGCAGACCGAGCTTTATGCGCTCGGCTCTCTGCACCCGCACGGTGAGGATCTTGAAGGACAGATCCGCATGCTCAAGGATGCGGGCATCAAGGGGCTCAAGCTGCACCCCGACTATATCCGCATTGAATTTGACGACCCGGTGCTGCACCCGATTTTCGAGCTTTGCATCGCCTACGATATGTTTTTGATCACCCACGCGGGCTACGACCCCAACTCCCCCAACCACATACATTGCAGACCCGAGCAGATCCTGACTGTCATGCAGAATTTTCCGAGGCTGACGTTGATCGCGGCGCACATGGGCGGCATTGACTGCGAGCAGGACGTGCTGGACAAGCTTTGCGGTAAGCAGCTTTATATGGACACCTCGCACTCGGGCTCGTATCCTCACCGTCATCCCCTGCTTCACAAGATCATGCAAAAGCACGATCCCGCTCTGCTGCTTTACGGCAGCGATTGCCCTTGGTCAGGCCAGGAGCGAGAGCAGAATTTCGTGCTCGGGGCTCCCGTTTCCGAGCAGGTCAAGGAGGATATCTTCCGGAATAACGCCATGAGATTGATGAATTCCAAATAAAAAGATTAAACCCGATGGGGCTGAAGAATTAGCAAAATCAGATTTGAAATAGGGCTGCTCGCCAAGGCGACCCTGTGTTTATATATCAATATTTAGTTGCCGCAGGCAAGGAGGAGCAAGCCCCTCCCCTACCGCCCGATATATTGGTTGGATGAATATGCTTAGGTTTCAACAGCCAAGACCCATGCACCGTAGGGGAGGGGCTTGCTCCTCCTTGCCTGCGGCAACTATTTATAAAATAAACAAGGGCTGCATCCGGGCGATACAGTCCTTGTTTTGTGCGGATTTTTCCGCTATTTTGTCAGCCCCATCGGCTCAATTTTTTTACTTTGTCGGCAACGCCAGAATGACCGTAAAGTTGCCGTCCTCCTTTTGCGTGCGGAAGCTGCCGTGCAAGGAGTACATAATGCTTTCGCAGGTCAACAGTCCCAGCTTGGTGCTCTCCACGCGATGGGAATGCCGTGCAATCTTGTTCTCGCCCGTGACCACAATCATACGGTCACGATATTCCACGCGAAATAGCGCGGGTACGGACGGATCGGCATACTTGACGATATTACTGTACAGGTTATCCAGCACGCGGCTCAGATAATCCACGTTGGTGTACACGCGTTTACCCGCAAGCTCGGGTGAAATTTGATATTCCAGCTGCACGTTGGTCAGCTCGGCAGTCATAAACCGCTCGGCAAGCAGCTGCTCAAACAGCACCACCGCATCGTATTCCTGCAGCGCGATCTCGGTCTCCTTGTTTCCATAAGCCAAGAAGTAATTGAACAGCTCGTCCGACTGACGCTTGATTCTCCCCGCATTTTCCGAGCAGACCGAGAGATACTTGACCTGTTCCTCGGTCAGCTCCTCGGGGTGAGATTCCAGCAGCTCAAGATACCCCAAAAGCGCGGTCAGCGGCGTGCGGATGTCGTGCGAGATTGAGGTGATCAGATCCTGGTTTGCCCTCCAGGCCTGCTCCTTTTCCTCCATTTTTTGCACGATCGAATCTCTCATGCCGTCCACGTGCTCTGCCAGCTGCGCGATCTCGTCGTAACCGCTCTTGGCAATCTTTCCCTGCAGATCCCCATTCGCAATAGCCTTGACGTCACGGGAAAGGCGCATGATTCGTGAGATCTCTGCCTGGTAATACAAAATCACCAGGATCATGGCAAGCAGAATGGCAATGCCCACGGCAAGCACGTCGCCAAGCAAATACAGCACCTCGGAATAGTCCTGCACCGCAACCAGCACCGATTGGTCCACGAAATCCACCACGATGCTGTAATCGTATTTTTGCGTATCGGGCACGGTATCGGCCTCCACGCCCTCCAAAAGCAGCAGCTTGAAGTTGTCGTTGTTTCTGACCCACTCAATGACCGCTTCCATATCGGTTGAGCTGATCTCATTTTCCTCCACGTATGCCTTGAAGCTTTCCAGCGCAACCTCTACGCGCTCCTGCTCCTTGGCATCGGTCATGTACTCCTGCTCGATCACGTAACCGAAAACGGGAGAGAGCGCAAAGTAGGTGGCAAAGCCTACCAGCAATGCTGCAAATATTACCGCCAAATGCTTCCATGCAAGAGAAGAGCGTCTTTTTCTGTTATCTCTTTTAGTCAATGACGTACCCCTTTCCCCATACGGTGCGAATGATGCTCTGATCCTCGCCAAGCTTTTTGCGCAGGTTGGCAATATGTACCAGCACGGTATTGGACGAGCTTGGCAGATACGCCTCCTGCCAGATGGTCTCGTACAGCTCCACAGTGCTGAACGTGCGTCCGCGCTGACTTTGCAAAAGCGACAAAAGTTCAAATTCCTTTTCGGTCAAGAAAATCTTTTCGCCCTGACGGTACACGGTTTTTTCCTCGGCATTGATCTCCAGCTCTCGGCCAAGTGCCTCTGCCTCGGCAGACTGCTCACGCATGTTCCGATACGTGTTCCATCTGCGCAAAAGCGCGCTGACGCGCAGCTTGAGGTCGGTGGCATAAAAGGGCTTGACGATGTAGTCGTCACCACCGCTGCCAAAGGCCAGCACCTTGTCCTGATCCGCGCTCTTGGCGGTCAGAAACAGGATGGGCAAGGACGAGATGGCGCGGATCTCCGAAGCCGCGCTGACGCCGTTCATCACGGGCATCATAATATCCATAATAATCAGAGAAAAGTCCGGATCAGAGCGCACAAGCTCCAGGGCCTGCTCACCGTTTTCGGCCTCGATGACCGTATATCCTTCCTTTTCAAGCACGATACATAGCAGGTGACGAATATCGGGCTCGTCGTCCACTACCAAGATTTTATTTGTTTCGGGCATGCTCAGCACCTCCCTTTGTTGTTTTCCATACCTATTATAACACAATCCGAACCGAAAGAAAAGGAATTTTTGCGCATTTTAACAATTCTTTATAGTTTCAAAATTTTTTTCAAAAAGGTATTGCTTTTTGAAAAAAGATGTGTTATAATACAAAATGTTGCGGAGGCATAGCTCAGCTGGTTAGAGTGCTTGCTTGACATGCAAGAGGTCACTGGTTCGATTCCAGTTGTCTCCACCAAAAAACGAACAAGGGAGTTCACCGAACTCCCTTGTTCGTTTTTTGCTTGAAGCGCACCGAATCAGAACCACGCCGCGCACGCGCCTCGCGCGGGCTCGGCTACATTTGCGCAGGTTGCCCGCAAGACTCGACTGCGCTTTGGCGCAAATATTGGTTCTGATTCCAGTTGCTTCGGCGAATCAGAACCACGCCGCCACGCGCCTCGCGCGGGCTCGGCTACATTTGCGCCGGTTGCCCGCAAGACTCGGTTGCGCTTTGGCGCAAATATTGGTTCTGATTCCGGCCTTAGCCTTTGAACTTTTCCAAACCGTACGCGTGCGGGAGGATAATATCCTCCCCTACATACATACGTCTTTGTAATTGTCCAAACCGAACGCGTACGGGAGGAGC
>CAZCRV010000045.1:0-12058 GCA_964501175.1 uncultured Clostridium sp. | reverse complement strand
AGGTAGCGGATGCGAACATCTTGCCGGACTCAATGGAATTGGTGACCAGCTTTGCGCCCTGTGCAAAAACCTGACCTGCACCCAGTGCATTGTGGCCGACCTCGGAGTTGCCCATGTCGTCGTCGGAGGGCAAGCCCACGGCTACGCCGTGCGCCTTAAGGCTGACCATGGGGTACTTTGCCATCAGCGCGTCAAGCGTGGGGGTGTAAGCGCCTGCAACGGCGTTGGAGATTGTATCGGGAGCAAGGCCGACGCCGTCCATGACAATGGTCAGCACGGGACCCTGTACGCCCTTGAAGTTGGAAAGCTTTTGCAGTTTGTTCATAACGTCCTCCAAAAAATGTATGGTAATAATATTTCAATCCTAATTATTATACAATGTTTTTGTGCGAATATCAAGAGACATGGCAAAAAAAATGAAAGTTTGTCCAAAATCTTCAAAAAAATCTGCAAGCCCCTTGCATTTGTCGTAAATGTGCGGTATAATACTGGAGATAACAAATATAGTATCATCAAAAAGGAAGTGTTAAAAATGTCCGAATGTACCCATGATTGTTCCACCTGCTCCTCCAATTGCGCATCTCGCGATAAGAAGAGCATGTATGAAGCGCCCCATCCCGCATCGTCGGTCAAGCATATCATCGGCGTGGTCAGCGGCAAGGGTGGCGTTGGTAAATCGCTTGTTACCTCTATGCTTGCAGTGCTGATGCAGCGCAAGGGCTATCGCGTCGGTATTCTTGACGCGGATATCACAGGTCCTTCCATCCCCAAGGCGTTTGGCCTGCACAAGCCTGTCGAGGGCGACGGAGACGGCATGGTGCCTCCCGCAACCAATACAGGCATTGAGATCATGTCGGTCAACCTGATGCTGGACGACGAGACCAGACCCGTAGTCTGGAGAGGCCCCGTTATTGCCGGTACGGTCAAGCAGTTCTGGACGCAGACCGTATGGGCTGATCTTGACTATCTGTTTGTTGACTGCCCTCCCGGAACGGGCGACGTTCCGCTGACCGTGTTCCAGTCTATACCGCTTGACGGCATCGTCATTGTTTCCAGCCCTCAGGAGCTGGTTTCCATGATCGTCAAGAAGGCGGCGCACATGGCAGATATGATGGAGATTCCCGTGCTTGGCCTGGTTGAGAACATGAGCTACGTGCTCTGTCCCGATTGCGGCAAGAAGATCAACGTATTCGGCGAGAGCCATATTGCCGAGATCGCAGAGCAGTTCGGCTACGATCTGCTTGCACAGATCCCCATGGACGCAAAGCTTGCAGCACTGGTGGATAAGGGCTGGATCGAAATGATGCAGAACGACTATATGGATGCTGCATCCGATAAGATCGAGGATAAGCTGAACAAGTAATAAAACAAGAAGCAATGAATGTGTATACGCGCCGTTCATTGCTTCTTTTGACAAATATTTCTCAGAAAAAGGAGGATTGCTATGAGAATAAAGATCACGGTAATACTTTGCCTGCTGCTTGCAGCTTGCTTTGTGCTTGGTGCCTGTACGCCGACGCCTGACCCAGACACTGAGGAAACAAGCGAACAGGTTACCGAAACGAATAGCGAAACGGAAGCGATGACTGAGCCACCGATCGAGATACAAGTACCCGAGGGAGAGATTCCTGATCTGACCGGGCTGCTTGCGGGAGACAACGAGATCATTGATCTTGATGCCGATATGAAAAACAAAACGCCCGGGCAGTTGATAAGCGAGCAGGGCATGATGTTTGTGACCAATCTTGCCTTTACCAAGTCTGCCGACGGTCTGAAGTCCCAAAGCACGGGCTGGGATTCGGTTGGCTTTTCCGAGGCCGTGAGTACCGATAGCTTTGTTGTGGGGGCAAAATTCAGATTGGATTCTAGTGACCGCTCGGGAAGCTTTAACGCTCCCATGGTGGGCATTTACTGCAAGGGCGCAAAGAATTTGTTCATTGACGGCGGCGTTTGGTTTTCCTTCCGCGACAGTACCGCTGCCGTTTACGTCAAGAACGGAATTGAGACCAATATCGTGACCAATTTGCCATTTGACGCAAAGGACGGTATAGAGTTCAGAGCAGAAGGAACGCAATCGGGTGCAAGCATTTATGCCAACGACGTGCTTGTTGCAACAGTTGAGCTTGGGGAGCAGGTGATCATCAAGGATGCAAGCGGTAAGCAGGTTGCTGCCTGCGGTACTGATCACGTAAGTCCCACGGGCTATTTCCGTTACATGTCGCATTTTTCCAATGCAACGCTGGAGTCCATGTCGCTCTACGGAGAGACCAAGCGCACCTACGCACCCGAAGAGCGGGTGTATGCCTTCCAAAACGACGTTGCATATGCCTTTGCAGATAAGGCGCAGTATCTGACCGCGCTGCCAACAACCTTGTATTCCGACGTGGTATATGCCGACGCGCTCGTGCTTGGCAAGATGCTTGGCTTTAATTGCACGACCGATGCAGAGAGATTGACTATGACCCGTGACGGAGTGACGCTGACCTTTGAGGCAGGGCAGACCGGCATTGACGTAAACGGCCGGGCGTGGGCATTCCCGACCACCGTGTATACCAAGGATACGTTTATGCTGCCCGTGGCAGTCTTTGGCGAAATGCTTGGGTACGTGGCAAAGAGCGAGAACGGCTTGACCGTGCTTGCATTGCAAGAGAAGACTGAGGAGGCTATGACCGTGGCACAGGAAAGATATGATCTTTATCAAAGTGTCGTATACAATTATGACGACGTGGAATGCGATCAGACAGGCGTTGGCAAGTTTGAGCAAACGCCGTATGCAGACAGATTGGTCGGCATTGCGTATTCTCCCTGGCATACCGCTTCCCGCAGTTGGGGATCCGGCACGTGGGATCTGCCTTTATGGGGGCCGTATCTCTCGGATAACGAGGATATTTTGCGTCTGCACGCAGAGCTTTTGCGTGACGCGGGGATTGACTTTGTATTTATCGACTGGTCCAACAACACGGATTACGATCCTGCCACCATGCGCGATTACCGCGAGGATTTCCGCATGATCGAGGAGGCCACCGATAAGATGTACGATGTTTGGGCGACCGTTGAGGGTGCACCCAAGATCTGCATTTTCGTAGGCCCCGGCCATAACGGCCCCGGCACAATTGATAACGGCAACCATCAGAAAAAGGTCGACCAGGTGTGGCGCGACTACGTCACCAACCCGAGCAGAGCCGATATGTATTTCGAGTACGAGGGCAAGCCCTTGCTGATCTGCTACGGTGCAACGCCCACCCTTTATACGGAAAATCCCACAAAAATGTGGGATGACGACCGCTTTACGGTGCGTTGGATCACAGGCTACGTTGGCCAGCAGGGCACGCTTTTCAGAGAAAAGACCTTGCAGTCCAAGGGATATTGGAGCTGGGAGGAGCGAGGCGCACAGACCTATACCGTGCTTGATGGCAAGGTAGAGGCGGTGACGGTTTCGGCCTCCACGCGTGCGCAGGGCAAGGAAGGGGATAGCGGCTATATCCCCGCAGCAGGCAGAGAGAACGGCGCTACGCTCAAAAAGCAATTCCAACGCGCTTGCGACCTCGGCGCGGGCATCGTGCTGATCGTTTCCTGGAACGAGTGGACGACAGGCGAGCAGCTCTCGCCCGAAATCTCCAAGGATATGGAGCCCTCGCAGATCCACGGCACGTTCTATTACGACCTGATGCGTGAGCAGATCAAGAAATTCAAGGGAAAGATTCCCACGCAAGAATAACAGAAAAAGGACTTGGCCGATGGGGCTGCGGAGTTAGCGGAGAAATCTGCAAAGCAGGGCAGCATCAAAAAATGCTGTCCTGTTGTTTTTGTAGTAAAAAAGCGCAGGTGAGGAGGAGCAAGCCCCTCCCCTACGTGATCGGGTTTAACAATTTCGTACTAAAACAGATAAAATCCGCAAAATATCAGGCCCGTAGGGGAGGGGCTTGCTCCTCCTCGCCTTCTATAACTAAATATTTATGCCGAAAAAACAGGGTTGCCTCACTGAAGCAACCCATCTTAATTAATTATTTCGCTATTTTGTCAGCCCCATGGCCAAGTCCTTATTTTAATCCGATCTCAATCAAAATCTGCGTTGTGGTCAATTCGCAATCGGTACAAACAAGCTCATCCAGGGTAAAGGGAATTGCCGCATGCCCGTCCAATGCAATCAGCCGTTTGTTGAGCCGCAGGCGGTCAAGATTTTGCACCACAGACTCGCGCAGCCCCGGGCGTGCGATCTGCTCGCGGTGCTCGATCAGCGCGTCAAGCGTGCCGAATTGCGTAATCAAGGCGGCTGCGGTCTTGGTGCCTACACCCGGTACGCCCTTGATATTGTCCGAGCCGTCGCCCGTCAGCGACTTGAAATCGGCGTACTGACAGGGGTTAATTCCAAATTTGCTTTGTATGTACGCCGTGTCGCACAAGACAGAGTGCTTGCCACGATAGCGCAGAACGTGCACTTGATCTGTAATCAGCTGGAAAAAGTCGCTGTCCTGCGAGGCGATCACGATTGTTGCGTCCTGTCCGTAGGTCTTTGCATAAGCCGCCAGTACGTCGTCGGTCTCGCAATCGGTGGTCTCGGTGTGCGCGATTCCCATCAGATCAAGTGCTCTGTAAATATCGGGCAACTGCGAGAAGGGGTTATCCTCCTCGTCAACGTCCGAAAAATCCTCGCGGTTCGCCTTGTAATCTGCGTCCAGATCGGTGCGCGGATTGTGCACCTCACCGTCAAAAATGACTGCTACGTGCGTCGGGTGCGTCATTGCGATCATCTTGCGCAAAGCGCCCACGAAGCCCAGCGTGCCCTGGATGGGCTTGCCGTTTTTGCCTACGATGCGCGCGGGCATGCCGTAAAACATTTGAAAGAGCAGGCAATGACCGTCGACCAGTAAGAGCTTATCCATCAGAAATTCTGTGAGTTCCAGCCCCACAGGCTGACTTCCTCGTATTTGACGTAGGTGCAGTCCGCGGGAATGCCCAGCACGTCCTGCATGATGCGGCAAACCTCTGCGGTCAAGCGCTCGCAGGCCTCGGGATTGATCTTGCCGAATACCTGCACCTGCACCATGGCACAAGGTGCATCGCTGCCGTGAAAATACATACGGCACGCGTCCCTGATCTCAAGCATCAGCCAGGTCTCACTCTTGCCGGGCAGAATGGCAATGGCGCGACCGAGCTGTTCTTTTAAGGTGATCTCGTCGCTTTTGGGGACTTGCTTGTTTGTTTTGACGTCAATAAAGGGCATGGGATTACCTCCGAATACTGAATTTGATATTATTATAAACGATATTTGGTGCATTGGCAAGAGCAAAATGAGCAAAAGGCTTGCATTTTTTGCGTTTTGGGTGTATGATAATATAAAAGTATTATGACACATGGAGAAACAATGATTCCAACCTTATATAAAGTCACACCTGCCGTCAATTTGCGAGCGATCCGTACCGATCGCTTCAAAAACGCGCAGCTGTCCATTTCGTTTATTTTACCTGCCGACAGGGAGCTATCCCCCCTGACAACGCTGCTTTTCTCGGTATTGCGCCGAGGCACCGAGCAGTATCCCACCATCAAGCATCTCAACTATGCCTTGGATATGCTGTATGGTGCGTCACTTTCGTACCGCAACAGCTTTTTCGGTGATTGCCAGGTCATCGGCTTTGTGCTGGAGACGCTTGGCAAGCGTTATCTGCCCGCAGGGGAGCAGACCGATCCTTTGTCTGAGGGCTTGCACGTCATCGAGCAGATGATGTTCCACCCGCTTACCGATCAGAACGGTGTTTTACGCCGTGATATTGTGGAAAGCGAGATCAAAAATACCTGTGACGACATCCGTGCGCAGGTCAATGACACGCGATCCTACGCCCGTATGCGCCTGCGCGAATGCATGTGCGAGGGTGAGCCTTACGGGGCGTCTTTGGTCGGCAAGGTCGATCAGATCGCGTCCTTTACCCCCGAAATGCTGACAGAGCATCACGAAAGCCTTTTGCAAAGTGCTTGCATCGAGTGCTTTTACGTTGGCAGCGACGACCCCGAGCGCGTCGCTTTGCTGCTTGGTCAGTTGTTTGCGCACGCTCCCGCAAAGTTAGCACCCATACCGAGTACGCTGATCCTGCCACCCTCGGCAGAGATGCGCCGTGTGACCGAGGATATGCCCGTGGCGCAGGGAAAGCTGGAGATCGGCTTCCGCACGGGCATCACCCCCGATCATCCCGACGCGATCGCGCAGTCGGTATTCAACGAGATCTTCGGCGGCAATTCGGTTTCCAGACTTTTTATGAATCTGCGTGAAAAGCATAGTCTTTGCTATCATTGCTACAGCGCAGCCGTCGCGCATAAGGGGCTGCTCAACGTTTCCTGCGGCATCCTGCCGCAAAACAAGCAAATGGCAGAGAAAGAGATCTTTGCTCAGCTGGAGCAGCTGCAGAACAAGCTTGTCAGCAAGCAGGAGCTGGCTATCGCGCAAAAATCGCTGATCAACATTCTGCGTCAATGCACCGATTCCCCCGCGGCTCTGCAGTCTTATTGGTTTGGCAGACAAATCTTTTATGGTTCGACCACCACGCCCGAGCAATGTATTGCTCGCGTCAAAGCTGTCACGGCACAGGACGTCATGCGCGCTGCGCGCGCCGTCGTGCCGGACACGGTTTATTTTCTCAACGGCACCTTGAGTGCAGAGGAGGTGCAGGATGAGTAATCATGTCATCAGCCGCCGCGTGCTGCGCAATGCTCGCCTTGGCGAGCGATATACCGAGTTGCTTCACGAAAGCGGGCTCAAAATATTCGTATACCCCAAAAAGTGCTCCACCATTTATGCCGTGTTGGAGGTAGGGCTTGGCTCTATGGACAGCGAGTATCTGGATGCACAAGGCAATGCTTATGAAATGCCCATGGGAACGGCGCATTACCTTGAGCACAAAATGTTTGAGAACGAAGATGGCGTCAACTCGGATCTCAAATTTTCCGCACTTGGCGCGGATGCAAACGCCTTTACCTCGTATGACAGAACAGCCTATCTGTTTAACTGCACCTCGGGGCTGCGCGCCTGTCTTGGTGAGCTTTTGCGCTTTGTGACGCACCCGTATTTTACAAAGGAATCGGTGGAGCGTGAGCGCGGCATCATCGCAGAGGAGATCAGAGACGCTGCGGATCATCCGTGGGAGCGCGCTTACAGCCAGCTGATGAAAGCCATGTACAAAACGCATACGGTACGAAACGAGATCGCGGGCAGCGAGCAATCCATCGCGCTTGTTACGCCCGAGCTGCTGTATCGCTGCACCAATACCTTTTACATCCCGTCCAATATGTCGCTGGCAGTATGCGGTGACGTCACACCCGCCGAGATCTTGCGCGTGGTGGATGAATGCATCCCGCCCGAATATCAGTCGCCCAAGTTTGTACACAAAACCTTTGATGAGGACGCGCACGTGGTAAATGAGCGCGCAATCAGCTATATGCCCGTGCCCAAGCCCGTGTTTTATATCGGTCTTAAGGATACGGATATCTCGCCCGATCCCGCGGAGCGCATCCGTAAGGACGCTTGCATGACGCTGCTTTTCGAGCTGATCTTTTCCATGTCGGGCAAGCTGTGCAGCGAGCTTTATGAAAAGGGAATGATCTCATATGGGCTTTACTATGGTTATTCCATTTGCGAACGCATGGCCAGCGGTACGGCGTCGGGAGAATCGGATGACCCCGAGGCGGTGTTTGCCGTACTGCTTACTTATATCGAAGAGCTTAAGGCAAACGGCATACCCCGGGAGGATTTTGAACGCTGCCGCCGCGTGGAATACGGCAATTTCGTTGCAGAGTTTGATTCACCCGAGAATATTGTCAACATGCTGCTTTCATTTGCGGACGACGGCAGCGAGATGCTTTCCTACGCGCAGCTGATGGAGAGCGTGACTTACGAGCAGGTCGCAGAGTACCTGCACCGCTGCTTTATCAAAGAAAATATGTGCCTGTCCGTGGTTTATCCCGAGGACAGGCAAGAGTAAGGAGGACAGACCTATATGACTACGATATCTTTTCCCGGTTTGGGAATTGGTGAGTTCACCATCAAAAGAGCAGCCTTTGAGTTCTTTGGCTTTGAGGTGTACTGGTATGCCATTTTGATCACGCTTGGTATCACGCTTGCCGTGCTGTATACCAAGTACCGCTCGGAGCGCGAGGGCGTTTCTGTGGATAATCTTTTGGATATTGCCATGGCAACCGTTATTCTCGGTGTCATCGGTGCACGCCTTTACTACGTGCTGACCTCGCTGGATTCGGGGCAGTACAAGACGCTTGCGGATTGGATCAACATCCGCAACGGCGGCCTTGGCATCTACGGTGGCATCATCGGCGGTGTGATCGGTCTTGTGATCATGTCCTTGATTCGCAAGGTCAACGTATTTGCCGTGCTGGACAGTGCCGCTCCCGGCGTTATGATCGCGCAATCTCTTGGCAGATGGGGCAACTTCTGCAACGGTGAGGCGTTTGGCTCTCCCATCGTGGACGGTCAGATTACCTATGCGTTTTTGGGCCCCGAGCAGACCTATCCCGTATCCGAGAACAATATCCTGTACCGCCTGCGCATGGGTGTCAATTCGAACGCAACGCACGGTGTCTATATGGAGGTGCAGCCAACTTTCTTTTATGAATCTATGTGGAATCTACTCGGCTTTGTGCTGATCAATCTGATCTATAAAAAGAAGAAGTTCAACGGTCAGATCGCGCTTTTGTATTTTGCATGGTACGGCTTTGGCAGAATGTTCATCGAGGGCTTGCGTACAGACAGCTTGTACATTCCCGGAACGGGCATCCGCATCTCGCAGATGCTGGGTCTTGTTTTGCTCGTGGTCTCGGTTGCAACCTTGATCGTGGGCTTTGTGCTGACGTCCAAAAGCAAAATGCCCGCAATCTTTAAGCCTTACTTCATTCCCGACATCAAGGCATTTCGCGAGGAGCAGAAGAGAATTGAAGCAGAGAGAGTCGCTGCAAAGAAAGCGGAAAGAGCTGCAAAGCTTAGACGGCCCATACCCGAAGAACCCGAAGAACCCGAAGACCCCGAAGAGCCCGAAGAACCCGAAGAGCCCGAAGAGCCCGAAGAGCCCGAATCCAAGGAGGATGAGCATGGCGACGATCATTGACGGTAAGCGTATCTCTGCCGAAATTCGCGCAGAGCTTGCAAAAGAAACGCAAAAATTCAAGGAAGAATATAATAAAGTACCCGGTCTTGCCGTGATCATTGTGGGTGAAGACCCCGCATCGCGCGTTTACGTACGCAACAAGCACAAGGCTTGTGCCGAGGTTGGCTTTTATTCCGAGGTGCACGAGCTGCCCGAGGATGCATCCGAGCAACAGGTGATCGATCTGATCAATAAGCTCAATGAAAGCACCGACATCCACGGGATTCTGGTGCAGCTTCCCTTGCCAAAGCACCTGGACGAGCAAAAGATATTGCTTCGCATCAAACCCGAGAAGGATGTGGACGCGTTCCATCCGTACAACGTAGGTAAGATCATGATCGGTGACTACAACGTGCTGCCTTGCACGCCTGCGGGCGTGATGCAGCTGCTTGCGAGAAGTGGAGTGAGTGCATCGGGCAAGCATTGCGTGGTGATCGGCCGCTCCAATATCGTAGGCAAGCCTATGGCCATGCTGCTGCTTCACGACAACGGTACTGTGACCGTTTGCCATAGCCGCACATCCGATCTCCGTGCACAGACGCTGCAGGCAGATATCCTGGTCAGCGCGGTGGGCAGAGCAGGTTTTGTCACGGCAGATATGGTCAAGCCGGGGGCTGTGGTGATTGACGTCGGCATCAACCGTAACGCCGAGGGCAAGCTGTGTGGCGACGTGGATTTCGGACCCGTTTCCGAGGTGGCGTCCATGATCACGCCTGTGCCCGGCGGTGTCGGTCCTATGACCATTACCATGCTGCTGCAAAATACGCTGACAGCCGCAACCGCTGCTCTCAATAAATAAAAAGATGGGACTGCTTCATTTCAGCAGTCCCTCTATTTATTCTGTAAATTCCATATACGCCATGTATAGTAGGTGTACTCATCGTAGCCGCTGATATCGGTAAACATGGCCTTTTTGAGCACCTTGAGCTCTAAGGTAACAAAGTCGTCCTCGTATTCGGCAAAGGAGCGGTAATACTGCTCGGCTGTGACCTGGTCGCATTCTGCCACGTATTCCTCGTAGGTAAGAGAAGTGTCCACGGGGCGATCAAACAGGTTGGTAAAGATGGAGACGATACCGCCGATGCCGAGCCAGGAGATCAGATACAGCACGGCAAGAACACCCGCCACCGTCCACTTTTTCCATTTTTCGTGCGGGCTGGAGACCAACAGCACGATACCCACGATGGGCATAAACCAGAACATGAGCAGAATGAACCACCAACGGTGATACCAGGATATAAAGGTCACGCTCCCCGATCCCGAACGCCTTTTATGCTTTTTGTGCTTGACAGGCTTACGGTTACCCGCGCGCATCTCCTCGGGACAAATTTTTTTACATAAGGGGCAAGCATCGCTTGCAAAAAAGCAGTCGCAATCCGGGCATTTATTCAAATCCGGGCGGTCGAGCTCCTCGTCGTCCGCAAAAGAACCAAGCATTCTTCCCATCATCGTCCGTCCTTTCTTTGTCGATATATCAGTATTATACCATGAAAAAGGGGAGAATGCAAGAGGGAATTATACCGTAAATTATACATCGTGATTTTTCTGATTGGGTATTGCATTTTTGAGCGGAGTGTGTTATAATTTCCTTTGTTATATCATGCCCCCATAGTTAAATGGATATAATAAACCCCTCCTAAGCGGCAGCTCGTTCGTTTCCTGGAGGGGCGGAAAACTGAATATTTTTTGAATACGTCCCGGTAGCTCAGTAGGATAGAGCGGTCGCCTCCTAAGCGACAGGCCGTTGGTTCGACTCCAATCCGGGATGCCAAAAACCCTTGCTGCAAGCCCCTTTTCGGGGTTTGCAGCGTTAATTTTTCTCTTTGTACCCGATGATGGTCCGTATATCGTCGGGTGCTTTTTTATTTGCTGCACGTTGAATATTTTGCTAATTAGACTCGAACGGTTTCCAAAAGTTTGCTAATAAAAATCATCGGTTTGCTAATTTGATTTTAGCGACCACTTGCGGGGGCTTGCGCGGCAATCAGCGCCGCCAGCGCACTTGCAAGCTCGGGTGATTTTTGAAGCTGCTCGACCAGGCTTGCCAGATCAAGGGTTGCGGGTGTCGTTTCCTTCGGTTCTGCCGGAGGACGAACGTCTCTTAAATCAGGGTTGGAGTAGAAGGCGGTCTCAAACTTTTGTGCATTGACCTTTCTATCTTCATCCAGGATATGAGCGTACACGCTTGTAATCATGTCGATCTCTGCGTGTCCTGTATCGCCCTGTGTGGCCTTCAGGTCGCCATGGTTGAGTTTTAACTTGTATGTGGTACTGGAATGACGGAGAGAGTGAAAGACCACCCTGGGCAGCCCTGCGTCCTCACGGAGCTTTGCAAACTCCTTCAGGATGATACGATCCTCGCAAGGCCGTCCGTTAGGGAGAGCAACGACCAGGTTATAGTCCTGATACTCGTCTCCCAGGAAGCTCCTGATTTCATCCTGTGCCTTCTTCCACTCGCACAGAATATAGGCGAGGGTTTTAGGCAGCCATACTTTACGGATACTTGACTCCGTTTTCGGCTTTTTCAGAATAATTCGCGTGCTTGTGTTTGGCATAAGCGGTGTAAAGATATGGTAGATATCCTTCTCACCCAAAGTCTCGATTGCTCGCTTGGAGGCTCGCGTCAATTCCTTGTCAATGTAAACATAAGCATTGTCGGCCGCAATATCTTCATCGGAAATGTGTACGTTATCCCAGGTCAGCCCTAATATCTCACCTACTCGCAGAGAGCAGGCAAAGGCAAGGTTCATTGCCACATAGAGTTTACTGTCCGTACACTTATCAAGGGCGGTGCGGATCATATCCGCGTCCCAGATATCGCGTTTCTTATACTCCGTCTTGGGGAGGATCACATTATCAAAGGGGTTTCTCCCGATGATCTCCCAACGTACCGCCTGTTTGAAAGCGCAGCGCAG
>CAZCRV010000044.1:0-12150 GCA_964501175.1 uncultured Clostridium sp. | reverse complement strand
GCTGGGGCGCACAGGCAGGACTTTACTACCATTACGGCGTGCCCAAATATCCGCTTGATAAAAAGCTTTTCGGCGTTTACAAGCACTCCCTGGATTATAAGCGCTCGATTTTGTTCCGCGGCTTTGACGATACCTTCTCAGTACCCCACTCGCGCCACACCACCTGCAAGAGAGAGGACATAGAAGCCGTGCCCGAGATCCGCATCCTTGCCAGCTCCCCCGAGGCAGGTGTGTTTGCCTGCATGACAGAGCGAGGCAGACAGGTATTCATCACAGGCCACTCGGAATACGACGCAGACACGCTCAAAAAGGAATACCTGCGCGATAAGAATGCGGGACTTCCCATCGAACTGCCCAAGAATTATTTCCCCGATGACGACGAGACCCGCGATCCCGTGGTCACCTGGCGCTCCTGCGCAAACCTGCTCTACTCCAACTGGCTCAATTATTTGGTTTACCAGACCACGCCTTATAACATTGAGGAGATTCAATAAAAACAGAAAAGCCGCCCATGAGGCTGAAGAAATAGCGAAAATTTTCGTACAAAACAAGGACTATATCCTACGGGTGCAGTCCTTGTTTGTTTATTTTATGAATAGTTGCCGCAGGCAAGGAGGAGCAAGCCCCTCCCCTACGTTGCATGGGTCTTGGCTGTCGAAACTTAAGCATATTCATCCAACCAACATATCGGGCGTAGGGGAGGGGCTTGCTCCTCCTTGCCTGCGGCAACTAAATATTGAAAGCATATGAATAAACAAAAGCTGTCTTTTGGGGAAGACAGCTTTGTTTTTTCCGCTATTTCCGCAGCACAATGGGGCTGCTTTATTCATTCTGAATTTTGCATTCATTTCTCCGTCTTGGTAACCTTGAGCGTCATTTTACATCTTTCGGCCTGTGCACCGCGGATCTCGATTAAGTAGTCCAGACAGATCACGCCCTCGCTCTCCAGGCGGTTGTCCACCTGCAGCGAAAATACGCCCACCTGGAAAGGCATATAGGGCGTTTCGTATGTGCAAAGATGGCGCACGCCGCGCTCAAACACCATGGCTGTGCTGACAGCACCCGTGCGAAGCATGGAAACCGTTCCCGGCTCACCCTTGGCATACGAAATGACGGTGCGCGAGCCCTCCATGCCGCTGAGCTCACCCTCGTCGTACACGATCTCCACTCTGCCGCCACGCACGCGCGCAAAGCCCTGCGTGATCATTTCCAGCGTCTCTCTCTCCTCTTCGCCCTCCAATTCCTCGGGCACCATGATGCTGATATCCTCTGTCAGCTCAGCTATCTCCTTTTCGTAAACCGCGTCGAACAGATCTGCCTTGACGGCGCTTCGCTCGGACACGATGCTCACGCTCACGTATTCTATCATAAAATATACCTCAAAAAAGTCGTTACTATTATTATAGTACATTCCTCTCTCTCTGTCAAGCACAATTCCTATGGCCGCAAATTGTGTAGTTTTCACAAATCTGTCATCGCAGGATCTTTCTTGCTTGACTTTTTGGGACTTGCGCGTTATAATGGGATGAGAACTTATATCCATTATAATATATTTGGAGGTTTACATGAAAAAGTTTTTAGCTTTGCTGCTGGCTATGCTGATGCTGTCTGCTTTGCTTGTCGGTTGTGCTGATGATCAAGGCGAGGAGCAGCCGGAAGACACCACGGCCGCAGAAGAAGAAACCAACGTTCTGGATCTTCTCAACGTTCCGGATAAAAAGTACGACGGACAGGAATTCATGTTCCTGACCAGAGATGCTGCCGAGTGGACAACCGTTGATATTTACGCAGAGGAGCTGACCTCTGACCCCATCAACGACGCGGTTTACCGCAGAAACGACGCCATCCAGACCAAGTATGATCTGGTCATCCTGGAGACACAGGTAACGGATCCCCTTGCATCTGTAGAAAAGGACGTCAAGGGCGGTGCTTCGGAATTTGACGCGATCGTCCAGAAGCTTGGTTCTTGTGCAACCATCTCCACCAAGGGTTATCTGCAGAACCTGCGTGAAGTTCCCTATATGGACTTTGATCAGTCCTGGTGGGATCAGAAGGCTCTTGAGGGTCTGTCGATCGGCAACAAGGTCTACTTTGCAACCGGTGACCTGCTGACCAGTGACAACGACGGTACGTTTATCGTTATGTTCAACAAGTCCATCGCGGAAGACAATGGCCTTGAGGACATCTACGAGCTTGTCAACAACAAGCAGTGGACCTTCCAGAAGATGTACGACATGTCCAAGGTCGCCGTCAAGGACCTCAACGGTAACGGCAAGATGGAGCACGATGCTGACGTGCTGGGTACTGCAACCACGGGCAACTCCGGCTTCTGCATGATGTACGCAGCAGGCGTTGTGATCACCGCAAAGAATGAGCAAGACATTCCCGAATACGTGCTGGACGTTGAGCGTGCAGTAGAAACCATTCCCCTTTCTTACTCGATTATCGGCGACAAAAACATGGCGCTGAGCATGAACTCCGCCGGCGGCAGCACCGACGTTGTGGAGAACGGTAAGATGTGCTTTGGTAACGGCCACGCGCTGTTTTTCCAGGAATGCTTGCAGGTTGTGATTCGTCTGCGCAGCTACGACGTGGAATTCGGCGTGGTTCCCTTCCCGATGTTCAACGAAGAGCAGGGCGAGTACTACTCTCATATGAACGAGGTTGGCGGTATGGTATCCATCCCTACCAGCGTCGTTGGCGAGGATCTTGAAAATATCGGTGCATTGATTGAGACCATGGCTGCTTACTCGGTGGATACCTTGACCCCCGCTTACTACGACGTTTCCCTGATCTCCAAGTCCACCAGAGACGAGGAATCCAGACCTATGATCGAGCTGATCCTTGCAAACCGCATTTACGACATCGGATACGTATTTGACGCATCCTGGGGCGGTTACGTAGGTCAGATCGCAAACAAGTACATGGACGGCAAGACCAACGTTGCTTCCACCAAGCCCAACAGCTTCATCAGACAGATGAGCAAAACGCTGGATAAATTCGAGATTGACGATTGATTACATACAAAAAAAGGGCATGATTCAGTGCTTTATCGCGGGCACTCTTGTTGCGACCAAGAATGGGCTCGTTCCGATTGAGGATATTGAGCCCGGTGATCTTGTTTGGGCAACTGACGAAGAAACAAGTGAAACTGCTCTCAAGGAAGTTGTTCAGCTATTCCGAAATGAGACCGAAGAATGGGTTCATATTACAGTTAATGGCGAAGAAATCACTTGTACTCCTAATCACCCGTTCTACTCTCCTGTTAAAGGCTGGACGAGTGCCATTGACCTTAGAGTGGGCGATATTCTCGTCATGCTTAATGGCGAGTATGTCATCGTAGAACAAGTACAGCATGAACTGCTTGAAAGCCCCGAAATAACATATAACTTTGAGGTTGAGGATTATCACACATATTATGTGGGAAATGAGTCTATCTTAGCACATAATAAATGCAGCACTCAAGAACACCATATAATGACTAATAAAAGCAAAAATATACACCTCAATTTCAAGAAATTGCAAGTAAATACGATATAAACCTTAATAGCAGTACCAACATCAGAACAGTAACCAATCATATGGGTAGACACACTTCAAATTATCATCAATTCGTATTGCAAAAGGTAAGATCGTTCGATGTAGTTGCTGCAGGCAACAAAACTCAATTTATGAAGTATTTCAATAAATTAGCCGATTATATTGTAACTCACCCTGGAATAATGTATAAATAGGAGTAGACTATGGAATTTAACATTTGGTTGGAAAAGCAATTGTTGGGACAAATCCCAAACGAAGTAGTTGCATTTAATTTTAATCTGTACGAATGCGAAACAGAAAGTCAATTTGATGTTCAGCTCATCGGTTGCAAGGAATATGATTTAGATGATGATGATTGGGCGTGTGTCCCAGACTATACTTCAGGTGAAGATCTATATCATTTTTCTGCTGATGGTTGGGAAAAGGCATTAGAATATTTCATTGTACTAGTGAAAGATTATTTGCAATCTTGTTGTACTCCAAACCAATTTACTACTGCAGATTGCATTTCAGCAGGGTTTGTTGACGGTGATTTAGAGATAATTTATCATAAATAATCCCGCAAGGGGCTGTTTCATAGCATTAACAAATCATGAACAGATCGTGCAAAGAGACTAAAAGCCAAGGGTAAAACACTTTGTTTGCCCTTGGCTTTTATCATCATTTTGTGCAGGTTGCCGGTGAATTGGAAATTATGCCCATATTTGACTCAGCCCCTTTTTTCAGTTCATCATATCGTGATTGGCGGCATCCGCAAACATACGGCCGACCGCATCTCCAAGCGCGGGATGCGCAAGCAGCTGCTCATTGGCCACCACCTCGCCGGCTGCGGCAAACGCACGCGTCAGCAAATCTCCGTCCGAGCATTGAGAGGCAAGTCGGAATTCCACTCCGCCGCTCTGTCGGATCGCACCACCGGAATTTTTAGCAAAGAAATCGCCCGGACCTCTCTGCGCAAGGTCCTGCTCGGCTATGGTAAAGCCGTCGTACGTGCTCTTCATGATCTGTAATCTGCGCTGTGCCACCTCACCGATCTCACGGTCGGTCATTGCTCCCGCCACCAGCACACAATACGACTTGCGTTTGCCGCGTCCGACGCGCCCACGCAGCTGATGCAGCTGCGAAAGCCCGAACCGTTCGGCATTTTCCACGATCATAAGGCAAGCATTCGGCACGTTGACGCCCACCTCTATCACGGTGGTGGACACCAGAATATCGATCTCCCCCGCCGCAAAGTGGGTCATGACCTCGTCCTTTTCCTTTGGCTTCATTTTGCCGTGCACGAACGCCACGGAATAGCCTTCCAGTCGCTTGGATAACTGCTCGGCATATTGCACCGCCGCCTGCAAGGGCGGTTTGCTTTCTTTTGCCATGCCGATTTCCTCCAGCAAAAGATCCTCGTCGTCCTCCTGTTCCTCAACTGCGGGGCAAACCACGTAAACCTGTCCGCCCTCGTCCACGTTTTTGCGAATGAAGGCGTCAAGGCGCGCACGATAGGACTGATTGACTGCAAAGGTATCCACTCTTTGCCTGCCGGGAGGCATGGTATCAATGCGCGAAACGGCCAGGTCGCCGTACATAACCAGCGCAAGCGAGCGCGGAATGGGTGTAGCGCTCATGCAAAGCAGATGCGCATGTGCGTTTTTATCCGAAAGCTTGGCGCGTTGAGCCACGCCAAAGCGGTGCTGCTCGTCGGTAATCACAAGACCCGGGGCGGCAAATTCCACGCCCTCGGAAAGCAGCGCCTGCGTGCCGATCACCACCTGCACGCGCGTATTTTCGTCCTCGGCCGCCATCGCTGCGTGCACCTTTTTCTTTTGTGCGGCAGTCATGGCACCGATCAAAAGGCTGCAGCGAATGCCAAGAGATTCAAAATACGGTGCGAGATCGGCATAATGCTGTCTTGCAAGGATTTCGGTAGGCACCATGATAGCAGCCTGTCTGCCGCTTTGCACAGCTATGACGGCAGCGGCTGCTGCGCAAACCGTTTTGCCGCAGCCAACGTCGCCCACCACCATGCGCGTCATGGCGTAGGGTCTTGCCATATCGGCCTTGATCTGCTCCACCGTACGGCGCTGTGCCTCGGTCAGCTCGTATGGCAACAAAGACAAGAATGCGGAAAGATCGTTTTGGGTGCAAGCGGGCGCGGGGATCAGCTCTGTTGTATGCTTAGCACTGCGCAAGCCCACGCCAAACAGGAAAAGCTCCTCGAACATCAGCCTGTGCTTGGCGATCTCCACGCTTGCAAGATCGTAAGGCTTGTGCATGGCGCGCAGCGCAAACGACAAGGTGCAAAGCCCCTCGCGCACACGAACAGGCTCGGGAATGGGATCATCCAGCCCCTGCGCAGCAAGCGCGAGTGCCATTTCCATATGCTGCCCGATCTGCTTGGAGGAAAGCCCTTCGGTCAAAGGGTAGACAGGATGCAGGGGCGGCAGCACCTGACCCTCTACCACCGGCTCTGCCACGGGCGAGGTCATGCGCCAGCGGTTTTTGTCCCGCTCCACCTTGCCAAAAAATCGAAACAAGCCACCCACCGGGAACATGCTTTGCACGTAGTCCTGGTTGATATACACGACCTCGCAATCTCCGCTGTCGTCATAAGCACGGAACTTGACCAGCGTCATGCCTCTGCGGATCATGGCGCGGCGCGGCTGCGTGCCCACGGTCATGATGACCGACATTTTGCTCTGTCCATCGCTCTCGCAAAGACGCTTGACGTTGCCGCGATTCTCATAGGCGCGCGGGAAATGATAAAGCAAATCCCCCACCGTATAAACGCCCAGCCTTGCGTACGCCGCCTCCTTGGCAGGACCTACGCCGCGAAGCGCTTTGATGGGAATATCTCTGACATCTTGCATGGGTGCTGCTCCTTTCTTTTGGTATTTTCTTTATTATAGCAAAAAAATCGGCTTGCGTCAACAGAAAAGTTGCGGGCAACCAAGGGTTGCCCGCAACAAATTCAGATATCGTCGCAGATCTTATATCCGCGCCCATTCACCAGGTGCAAAAGCCTTCTGCCGCCAATGGTGCGTGCCTTTTGATTGATGGCGCTGACGCGAACCGAAACGTTTGCCGCATCCGCGCTTTTGCCGGGATAGCAATGTGCAACAAGCGCGTCCGCATCCGCTGCACCTCCCTGCCGCTCCACGATATAATCGAGAATGCGGAACTCGGTAGGGGTCAGACGCATGGGATATCCGAGATAAACATAGTCCTTACCGCTCGGTGCTTTGAACAGAAGCCTTTGCATCAGTCTCTCTTTTTCTTGAGCATGACAGCGCCCATACCAATCAGTGCGAATACAAGTGCACCGCCTGCAATTGCCTTGCAGCCGCTCTCGACCTCGGCTTCAGTCTCGTTTTCGGGATCGGTTGCGGGAGCTTCTTCGGGCTCAGTATCGGTGGTCACAACGCCAAAGTAGTTCTCTTCCCCTGCAGCCTTCTCGTCAATCGTGATCACCTTGGCGGGCTTTACGTCGGTAGAAACGTCAGGGATGTAATTCTGATATACGTAATTGAGTCTGCCCAAGGGTGCTGCGTCACCGTCGATATAGAAATCTGCCATTTCGTCATACAGCGTGTCGCTGTCCGCCCACTTGAACTGCATGCTGACTTGGTTGTAGAATTCCACGCCCAGCATTTCCATGGGAACTGCAATCATCATCTGATTGCCCTTTACACGATAGGAAACCGTGCCGCATTCGGTAAATGCGTATGCGCCATCGGTACCCGTGTACTTGGCAACCGTGGTGGTAAAGTCCTCGTTTGCTTTGTAGTTGACAATGAAATCATAGCCATACCAGCCGGTCTCGGTGCTTCCGTCCACATCAAGGAACAGCTGCATCCAGGAGGTGTCGGCTACGGGCTTGGTGATATCGTCCGCGGTCTGCACGTAGAAGTACAGATACGTGGTATCCTGCGTGACCTTGGCGGCAACGATATCGTTTCTGCCCGTGGTGTTGGTCATGGTCTGATGGCCAAATGCCTGGCCATTACGGTCCACGGTATCGCCCTTTACGTCGTAATAAGTGACCGTCACGTTATCCCATTGTGCAAAGTCACCCGTGACGTTGATGGGATTACGCGCATCCTGCACGATCATGGGAGCAGCTCCCTTGAGCGCCTGGATGTTGTAGATCATCTGCATGTAGTAGTTGTCGAAATAGTAATCGGTAATGGTCATTTCCACGTCGCGGGAGAATTCCAGCGAGGAGGTGTCAACAAAGCTGATGGAACCGTCGTTTGTGGACTGACGCTGTGCGACCCATTCATTCCAGCCCGTGATCAGCACATACTTGACGTCCTTGGAAAGCGCTCTGTCAAACTGATACTGGAAGTTGATGCCCAGCTTGTAGGAATCGGGGGTCAAAAGGTCGTAGGTACCGTTGTAGGAGCGGCCGCGGTTGGTGCGGTCACCGTAGAAAGCGGAATCACTGAAGCGAACCGTGCCCGCGTGCTGTGCCACGGAAACGCTGATGGCCTCACCGTCGCCATCATTGTTCTTGAAAATTCGCTGCGGCCAGGAGAAGTCCATCCAGGGCCATGCGTTCTTCTTGGTGGTCTCGTTGGGCCACTGAGGCAGGCGGATGGTGAAGAAATCGTTGACGTTATCGCCTTCCTCTGCAATGATCAGGGGCTTGCCGTCCACGTACAGCCAGGTGTCGGGATACTGGTTCTTGGAATAGATCTTATTATACAGCGTTCTGACAACGTTTGCGCTGCTTGAGTGCGTGTAGAACACGATCTGTGGCGCATCATAGCCCTGCTCGTTGAGCTCGTGGCAGACCTGCATGAGCTTGATGGCGTTGTCGTAGTATTCGTAGCCGTTGGTCACGTCGATATACAGGAAGTCCACGTTGGCATTGGAGAGCAGCTCCATATGCTTACGCATGACCCATTGGTCGCTGGAATAATAGTAGCCGTACAAAGGCTCTGCAAAATAGTGCATCTGACCGACGGGGCCCCAAGCACTGCAGGTCTTGGTATTAAATGCATCCGTGCCGTATTCCTCTACGATGTGCGTCATATCCCACGCACCGGTATCCTGGTGCTCACCCATCCAAAGGAAGTAGAAGATGCCCACGTAGTGCTCACCGTTCTGACCGTACACGCCAACCGTGCTGGGATCGGACACGTACTGCTTATAGTTGGTGGTGGTATACTCGGAATACTGCGTATACAGGCTTCTGCCGAGATCGTCTGTACCCGCGTAGCCGCCGAACACGTAGTTTGCGTTGTTGGGAACGGTATAGCTGACCGTCTCGCCGTTGAGCAGATAGGAAATAGTGACTTCTTTGCCGTCAGCCGAAACTGCATAAGTCAGGCTTCCCTGCTCGCTGTCCACGGAGAAGGTGGGAAGGTCTGCGGGGACGGGATCAGCCCAATCCACCTGCTTGTTCGCTTCCTCCTCTTGCTGCTTCTTGGATTCTTCCTCTGCTTGGAGCTGCTCCTCGTATGCAAGATACTTCTTGTACTCTTCCATGTTGAAGTTACCCGCATCCTCTTCGCTTGCAAAGAAAGCGATATAGGCAATATCAATGGTCGTCTCGCCGTTGACAAACGGGCCGTTTGCCAAGGGGTCAAGACGCACGATATTCAAGGATGCATTGGAATCTGCCCAGGAATCCAAGTAAACGATCTGCTTTTCCCATTCGCCGCTCGCATTCCAGTTCCAGCTCTTGTGAGAGCCGCTCTGGCCCATTTCCACGCCGTCACTTCTCTGCGCGAAAAGCTCGCCCTGCGCGGGGCAATCGGTGCGGTAATAGAACAGCACATACTTGGCGTCGGCACACTTGACGCCCGGCTCGCTGAGCCAGACGTAAGGGTCGCTGCCCGTGATCACAAAGGAATAATAGCCGTCCTTTTCCTCGTACACGGTATCGTGTCCGTTTCTGAAATTGTCTGCCGTTTCGGACAGACTGAAATCGTACAGCAGCCCCGGTACAGAGGTTTCAAACGTGGTGGAGTCCGAGGCGGTGGCCGATGCGCCCGCAAAGACCGTAACCATTGTGCCCGCAATGCAGGCAATGCAAAGGACAAGGGATACAATCAGAAGTACTGTCTTTTTCATAGCTTTTTCCTTTCTTACAGCAAGGATATACATTTGTATTATAGCAAAAATAACACGGGAATGCAAGAGCATTCCCGCGTTTTTGGATAGTTGTACAATTCTACGCTTACTTTTTTGGTACATATAACGCACGCATGGCGTTGAGTACAGCGAGGATCATGACGCCCACGTCGGCAAAGATAGCCACGATAGGCGGCAGCGTGCCGATAAACGGCAGCATGCTTAATACAAGCACGATGACCTTGACGCCAATGGCGAATACGATATTCTGACGCACGATAGCCAGCGTTCTGCGGCTTACGCGGATAGCGGTTGCGACCTTGGAGGGCTTGTCGTCCATGAGCACCACGTCGGCCGCCTCAATGGCAGCATCCGAGCCGAGCGCGCCCATAGCGATGCCGATATCTCCCCTTGCAAGCACGGGTGCGTCGTTGATGCCGTCGCCCACGTAAACTACCTGCCCCTTGGGGGATTTCTGCGCGATCAGTTCCTCAAGCTTTGTCACCTTGCCCTCGGGCAAAAGCTCGCTGTGCACCTCGTCCACGCCAAGTCTCTCACCGATCGCGCGGCCTGTGGCAGACGCGTCGCCCGTCAGCATGACCGTCTTTTTGACGCCCAGCCTACGCAGCTGCGCAATGCCGTCTTTAGCGTCCGGCTTGATCTCGTCGGACACGATGATGTGCCCTTCGTATTCGCCGTCCACCGCCACGTGCACCACCGTGCCCACAGCGTCACATTCGTGCCACCCGGCACCGATGCTGCGCATGAATTTGCGATTGCCCACGCAGACCTGCTTGCCGTCGATCATGGCCTTGATGCCATGGCCTGCGATCTCACGCACCTCGCCCACGCGGCTATTATCCACTTCCTTGGCGTACGCCTGCTTGAGTGAGCGGGAAATGGGGTGATCCGAGTAGCTCTCTGCGGTTGCGGCAAGATCCAGGAGCGCCTGCTCGTCGATCTTTTCGGGGTGAATGGCCGTGACCTTGAAGTTGCCCTTGGTCAGCGTGCCGGTCTTGTCAAACACCACCGTTTCTGCCTTGGCAAGAGCTTCGAGGTAATTGGAGCCCTTGATCAGAATGCCCTGTCGGGACGCGCCGCCAATGCCGCCAAAAAAGGACATGGGCACAGAAATCACCAGCGCACAGGGGCAAGAAATGATCAAAAAGTTGATGGCGCGCAAGATCCATTCGCTAAAGGGGGCGCTCTCAAAGCCACCGATCAAGCCAATGATCACGGGCGGCAGGATTGCCAAAGCGGCAGCCGAGCACACCACGATGGGGGTATACCAGCGCGCAAAGCGGGAGATATACGCCTCACTTTTGGATTTCTTATCACCCGAGGTCTCCACCAGCTCCAATATTTTAGAAACCGTGGATTCGCCGAATTCCTTTTCGACGCGCACGCGAAGCACGCCGTTCATGTTGATGCATCCGCTGATCACGCCGTCACCCACACCCACGTCACGCGGGTTGGATTCACCGGTCAGAGCAACCGTGTTCAGGCTGCTCTGCCCTTCAATGACAACACCGTCCAGCGGCACCTTTTCACCCGGCTTGATCACGATGATATCGCCAACGGCGACCTCATCGGGAAAGACCTCCTCCACCTTGCCATCGCGCTCGACGTTGGCGGTGTCGGGGCAAATTTCCATCAGCGCGGCAATCGCGTTTCTGCTCTTGCCGACCGCGATGCTCTGGAACAGCTCACCCGTCTGATAAAGCAGCATGACCATGACCGCCTCGAGGTATTCGGGCTCCTGATCGGGAAACAGGCCAATCGAAAGCACGCCCACCGTAGCCACTGCCATCAGGAAATTCTCGTCGAATACCTGGCCGTGGAAAATGCCGCGCACGGCCTTCCACAAAATATCGTAGCCGATGATAAAATACGGAACGAGATAGCACAGAGCCGCCGCCCAATCGGGCAGATGGATATGTCCGTGATTCTCTCCGAAATGGCTGTGTCCGCCGATTAGAATGTGACAAGCAAGCAGCAAGACTGCCGCTACGATGATGCGGACCAGTACCCTTTTCTGACTTTTTTTGAGTTTCATTACTTAATGATCACCTTGCAGTCCGAGTCAACCTTCTTGACTGCCTTGACGATCTGAGGAATGATCTCGTCAAACTTGTCCTCGTCGGCTTCGACGGTCAGTCTCTGTGCCATAAAGCTGACGCTGGCGTAGGTCACGCCCTCGATTTTCTTGATGCCCTCTTCCATCTTGGCAGCGCAATGCGCGCAATCCAAGTCTTCCATTTTGAATACTTTTTTCATAACATTTCTCCTTCCGAAGAGCCTACTTTTCTGTTTAGCATTATACTCCAAATCAACGATTTTGTCAAGAGAATATCAAAATATACGTATCCCACGAGTGTCATCCGGCACACCGCCACCCCGAGTGTCATCCTGAGCGAATGAGCGCACAGCGCGAATGAGTCGAAGTTTTGCGTCGCTTCATTTCGCAGCTTGCTGCGAAATGAAGCGACGCAAAACCGCGAGCGCGACGTATGGAAGCGCGGAGCGGGATCTGCGTAG
>CAZCRV010000043.1:0-12323 GCA_964501175.1 uncultured Clostridium sp. | reverse complement strand
TCTGCTGGTTTCTCAGCCCGATTGCGGTGAGGATGCACTCGAGATCACCGAGGCGCTGGTGCGCTCGGGCGCGATCGATTGCGTGGTCATCGACTCGGTAGCCGCTTTGGTTCCCAAGCAGGAATTGGAAGGCGACATGGGCCAGGCACAGATGGGTATGCAGGCGAGATTGATGTCGCAGGCAATGCGTAAGCTGTCCGCCGTCATCAATAAGTCCAACTGCGTGGTCATCTTTATCAACCAGCTACGTGAAAAGGTGGGCGTGATGTACGGCAACCCCGAAACCACCACGGGCGGCCGCGCGCTCAAGTTCTATGCATCCGTGCGTATTGATATCAGAAAGACCGATCAGCTCAAGAACGGCGGCGAGATCTACGGTAACCGCGTCAAGTGCAAGATCGTCAAGAATAAGGTCGCGCCTCCTTTCCGTGTAGCGGAATTTGATATTCTGTACGGCAAGGGCATCTGCCGTTCGGGTGAGGTGCTGGATTTTGCCATCAATTCGGATATTATCAAAAAGAGCGGCTCGTGGTTCTCGTACAACGGTGAGAGAATCGGCCAGGGTAAGGATAACGTGCGCAAGATGATCGAGGGCAATCCCGCGCTCATGGCAGAGATCGAGGAAAAGGTGCGCGTGCTGCTTGCCAACGGCGACATGATCGCGGAAGAGGAATTCGATCTGGACGACGAGGACGAGGACGACGCATTCGACATTCGCGTGCTCAAGGACGAAGACTAAGACATGAATATCCGCATCAAAAGCATCACGCCCGTGCCTGACGAGGGGATCGTGTGGGTGACGCTGATTTTGCGCGGCGAGAGTGTCGAGCAATATCAAAAGGAGAAATATCCCTTGCTGCTCTCGCAGTACAAGGAAATGGGGCTGCAGACAGGCGAGATCACCGCAGAGACGGCCGAGAAGATCGCGGGTGCGTCAGGGATCTGCCGCGCGTTTGTCAAAGGCTTGACCTCACTTTCCTACGGTGATCGCTCTGCGCGTGAGCTGACCTATAAGCTCGTGCAAAAGGGATGCGCCAAGGCGCACGCCGAGGCAGCGGTTTGTATGCTGATCGAGGCGGGATACCTGCGCGAGAGCTCGGCAGCCTTGCGCGAGGCCGAGCGCAGCGTGGCCAAGCTGCGCAGCCGCAGACGCGTGGAGTACGATCTGCGCGCCAAGGGCTACGATGCTTCGGATACCGACGTGCAGGTATATCTTGACGAGGTGGACTTTGACGAGGTGTGCCGAGGGGCGCTGGTGCGTCAATGCCGTCACGGTGTACCGGAGGGCGACGAGCGCAAAAAGCTTTACCAAAAAATGCTGGCGCAGGGCTTTTTGTCTTCGCAGATCATGGCCGCTTTTGAGGCACTTGAGTTGCAATAAGTGTAAATTTTTTTGCACTGTGTGCAGGAGCTCTTGTAAAAATCACAGATATACGCTATAATGATAGGTGGAAAGCCATGCGCTTTCCACCTAAATCTGTTTTATGGAGTGCATTTATGAAAATATATAGAATTCTGATCGCTCTTGTCTGCGTAGCCCTTGCACTTTGCATTTGCGCTTGCAGCGGCGAGGTGCTGCAACAGGGGTCACTCGGTGGCACCGGTCAGCTTGGCACGGGTGAGATCGGCGGCACACAGGCAAGCTCGGGCGGACACGCGGGCTCGCTCAATCCGGGCAACTCGTTTGAGGGTGCGGAGCACCTTCTGACCTTGCGCGTGCTTGAAACCGGCAAATCCGACTGCATGCTTTTGCAGCTGGACGAGACCGTGATCATGATCGACACGGCAGACGCGGACGACTACGGCAAGATCAGCGATATGCTGGAATCGCTGGGCATTTCGCGCATCGATTATCTGATTCTGACCCATTTTGACAACGACCACATCGGCAGCGCGGCCAAAATCATTGAGGATTTTGAGGTTGCCGAGGTATATATGCCCAATTACGTGCGTGATTCGGGGCTTTACCGCTCGCTTTTAAGCGCGCTTGAGGAAAATGCCGCGCGCACGCAGGTGCATAAGCTCAATGACGACACTACCGTTCCGTTACCGGTCGGCAGCCTTTGGATCAACGTCTCGCGCGTTTATCCCGAGCTTTCGCACCAAGACCCCATCCCCGAGGACAGTATGGATAACGATCTTTCCTTGATCTGCGGCCTGACTCTGGGTGATTTCTCGGCTCTGTTTATGGGAGACGCCGAAAAAGCAAGATGCGAGGATTTTCTTGCACAGACGCAGTATGCAGGGCAGTATGATTTGGTCAAGCTGCCGCATCACGGCAGCCATAACAAGGCTTTGCGCGATATTCTGACCACGTGCGGCGTCAAGTATGGCGTGATCTGCTCGAATTCTCTTTCGAACATCGAGCTTGAGGTGGTCAATCTGTTGCGCAATCTGGGTGCGTTGACTTACTATTCCTACAACGGCAACATGGTGCTGCGCACCGACGGCGACGTTGTGGAATGCACGCAATGAGGTAAGGGTATGAAGAAAATATTGATTGTATACGCAACCAAAACGGGCACTACCGCGACCGCGGCGCAGCTGCTTTGTGACCGACTTGCGGGCAGAGACGTCACGCTTTGCACCACCGAGGACGAAAATGCCGACCCCAGCCTTTACGATATCGTGGTGATCGGCGGCTGCATCCGCTATGCAAAGCTGTACAAGCCTGTCAGGGAGTACTTGAAAAAATGGGATGCGGTGCTTGCCACCAAGCAAACGGGCTACTTTATTCTGTGCGGATATCCCGACAGCGCGGAGGAATTTTACCAAAAGAATTTGACCGAGGCTCAGGCTGAGCGCGCCTTTGAGCTTGCTTGCTTTGGCGGTGAAATGGTTCCTGCGCACGCCAAAAGCCTGTGGGATAAGCTGGTGCTCAAGATCGAGCGCGACAATATTCTTGGCGGCGGCAACAACGGCGACCAAAGGGAGGATGCCGTGCTGCCTACCATTTCCGAGGAGAATATCGCGGTGTTCGCCAATAAGCTCAAGGCTTTGTCGCTGGGAGGATGATTACAATGAAAAGACGCGTATTATTTCTTTTGTGCACAGCTTTGTGCATGGTATTTTTATGCTCGTGTGCAACGCTGATGCAGCCCATCAATTTGGCAAATGCACAGTCCAAGCTGGAAATAATCGAGCAGGATTGCCTGGAAAATGGATATGAAGTCCAACGCATGACCGAGTCCGAGATGAATTCGGTGATTGAATCCATTGTATCCGGCGAGGGGATCGTGCTCGAAGGCCCTGCTGTCGGTATGCTGATGTATTCGTACGAGGAGCAGGACACATTTATCATAGCGACGGTGATCGGAATGTCGTCTGCCAAGGACGCCAAGGCCTTGGCAAATGCAATGGAGAATATGACCGACGATGCCGAAAACGATTCGCTGACCGTGGAGATTTCGCAGTCGGGGCTGATCGTGACCATGCTGCAGATTTACGGATGAGTTTACAAAATTCGATTGACTTTTGCTTTTTTGAGTGTTAAAATATACTGTAAATAACCGTGTGGAGGTAAAAAATGAAAAGAATTTTAATTGTGGCCCTGATGCTGCTTGTCTGCGGCACCTGCCTTGTCTCCTGTGACGCCATTACCGAGGGGATCGGCAAGTCGGTGTCCGTCGAGGCCTTGAATAAGGTCGAGGAAGAGCTGCGCGAGGAAAACGCGTTTGATACGCTGGAGCGCGATAACGGGGAGTACATTGCTAAGCTGATCAGTGATTATGAGGAAAGCGGCATTGAGCTCAAGGGCGAGATTACCGGCGTTTTGGATGGACATACCGAGAATTTGGAAAACGGTCAATGGGCATCCCAGGTCACCATTGGCCTGTCTGCCACCGAGGACGTGGATGCGCTGATCGAGTATTATGAAAAACTGCTTGCAACCGAGCTGGAAGAGGGAAGGGCCATCATCATTGACGGTGGCTGGATTGTCAGCATCACAACAGCATCCTTCCAAATTGAAGAATGATTTTTATGCCGCTGCGTGTTCTGCGCAGCGGCATTTGCTGTTTTTATTGACAAATCAGAGAAAAAGGTGTATGATGAAAAGTAGAGAACAATAGATTCCGAATATATACCGCTTGAAAGGAGTTACGCATATGTCATACGAACAGATCATTTCGATCGTCATTTTGGCTTTACTGGCTGTTCTTGGGGTGATTTATGTGCTGCGCGGTGTGCGCAGGGGCTGGATCAAGGCGTTGATGACCACGGGCAACATCGTGCTCAGCGCATTCCTGTCCTGCTTTATTGCAAGAGATTTCACCACCATCGCACGCGATTACGTATATCCCGTATTCCTTGGGATCACAAATCTTTTCGGGCTTTCGCTTGAGCAGACCTTATCCGAATTTGAGGGGATTATCACGCTGATGCCACTGCTGGTCGGCTTGATTGCTGCCCCTGCCATGTTCCTTGGATTTTTCTGCATGTTTCATGCGATTTTCGGGTTTGTTCTGTCTTTCTTCTGCCGGCCTTCGCGTAAGGTCAGAGATGAGAACGGTGAAAAGGTCAAGATCAAACGCCACGTGCCGCTTTGGTCGCGTCTTGTCGGCGCTGCCATTGGCGTTGTCAATGCGTGCTTGCTGCTTTCCGTGCTGACGCTGCCGTTAAGCGGATACGCATTTATGGTGCGAAACGTCAGCGACGCGTATTTTGAGAATCTGAACACTCCCGAATATACGCGCGAGGGCGAAACGCCCCACGAGCAGGTGTACTTTGCTGTACAGGATTACGTGCATCCCATCACCGATAACTGGTTTATCAAGCTCAGCTACAACACCGTCGGGCGTCCGGCATTCACTCATATGACCGAAACCGTGTACAGGAACACAGAATTCAGCCTTGAGGGCGAAGCTGTCGCGGCAACGCAGCTGTTCGGAAAGCTTGTGAATTTTACATCCTCCGATCTTGCCATGATCAACGAGCAAACCGTTCAGAATATGCACGGGATTGTGGATACGCTGGACGGTTCTGTCATCATTCCCGAGATCACGGCCTCGCTGATTGCCGAAATGTGTGACAACTGGGCAGGCGGCGAACCTTTACTCGGCGTGGAAAAGCCTTCGCTGGGCGAGCTGGTGGATCCTTCCTTTGACGTGCTGCTGGGTTTGCTTGCCACTACGGATGGCAAGATGCTTGTGGCGGATCTCAACACGCTGCTTGACGTGATGGATCTGCTTGTTGAACATGAGGTCTTTGCCAATCTTGAGGATTCGGATAAGCTGATGGATATTCTGAGTAAGAATCCCCAGCTGATCGGTCAGCTGCAGGCAACCTTTGAGAAAAACGAGCACCTGGCTCCTATGTCGACAGAGATCAAACGCCTTTGCGTGCGTGCCGTGACCCAGTCCTTGGATATGGAGAATTCCGAGCTGACCGGCAAGCTGACTGAATCGATCAATTCGTATAAGGATCAGCCCGAGAAGCTGAGCGAGGAGCTTGGCGGTATCGTACAGGACTACTTAGACGAGCAGGGTGTTGCCGCAACGGTCAGCCCTGAGTTGACCGATGAGATGGCAGAAGCCATCAGTAAGGAGTTTGAGGGCCGCGATGACGTCAGCGAGCAAGAGGTCATCGACTTTGTGCTCAATTATGCGTCGACACAGCTGCCCGAGGGGAGCACGGAAGTCGATCCGGGGGATATGAATCTTTCCGAATAATTTTGAAATATTCATGGTGGCCTGCCTTGCAGCAGGCCGCCTTTTCATATTCTCCCTTTTGGTTGAATACAACATTACAAAGGGGGGATATTATGCAAATTAAGCAAAAAAGCAAGCAGATTTGCGTCATGCAGGGCGGTGCGGTGGTTCTGCGTGCGCGAGCGACCTACGTAACACTTGAGGGCGAAGGATGCGAGAGATTCAACGAATGCTATGAAAAAACGGCGGAGGCATATCTTGCCTGGGCGGAGCACAAGCAGGGCAGAATGCTCAAGGAGGAATACGCGGCGCAGAAAACCGATCGCATGTTTGGTTTTCGACCCGTGCTGTGCAGTATGGATGTGCGGGTGGTTTGGCAGAGCGAGCGGTTTTGGTCGGTGGTGATCGACAGCGTGCGCGACAGCAAAGTCAGAGGAGAATATCCGATCTGCCATCGGAATGCCGACGTATGGGATATGCAGCGCGGGGTCATTGTTCCGACAAAGCAGTTCTTTGCGCACGTGCCCGAGCTGCGCCGCTTGCGCGTGGGCGGAAAACGCCCCGAAGGGCTTTGGCTGGATGAGAGCGGCGTGGTGCTGTACTGCAATGAGGGAAGTGACGGCTATGCTGAATTTTACACGGGATTGCACCTGGATTTTGTGCCCGCAAAGGGCAGCGGAATGCAAGAATACGTTCCAATTCTTGCAGAATGCACAAAAAATACGTAAGAGAGAAAAGACGGATGCGATAATTGGGAGAAAATCGTCAAAATCCCTTGTATTTATAGGGGAAATATGGTAAACTATAATCAATGGTGGCGAAGTCTTGAAATTTTCAAAAAAAGGACGGTGATTACATTGTCTAAAGAGATTATGACCAGGATCACGGAGGTCGAGGCGCAGGCTTTGCAGATCGTGGAGGATGCGAAGGCGCGTGCGCGAGCAATGTCGGCCGAGACTGAGCGGAAGTGCAACGAGGACCGCGAAAGAATTGAAGCCGAGACCAATCTTCGCTTGCGTCGCATGCTGGATGATATGCAAAAGCGCAGCACCGAGATTCTCGAGAAGAGTCGGGAAAGCGCGCAAAAAGAAGCGGATGACATGAATAAAAAGGCCGAATTCCGGATGGATGAGGCTATAAAAGCAATTGTTTGGGGGATTTTGGAGCAATGTCAGTAAGCACGATGCGAAAGCTGAGTGTGTTTGCACCAAAGGATCGGGCAGATGCGCTGATCCATCGGCTGATGCGCTTGCGTTGCGTGCAGGTGCGGCAGGTCGAGGATGCGGGCACGGCACTTTTGCGCGTCAATTGCGAGGCGCAAAGGGCGGATGCCGAGCGGCGCGTTGCCGCGGTGAACGAGGCACTTGAAATTCTTGCCAAGTTCTCCGAGAGAAAGGGCTTTGTGCAAACCCCGAAACAGCTGGATACGGAAAAATTCAAAGCGGAGCGGTATGAGGTTGCCATGCAGGCGGTCAAGGATACTCTTGCAATTAAGCAAAGAGAAAACGAGTGTCGCGCAGAACTGGCCGCTCTGAGCGGTCGCTTGCACGTGCTGACGCCCTGGCTGACCTTGGGCGTGCCGCTTGCGCAGGACGGCACCAAGCATTGCGAGCTGCAGCTTGGCTCGTTTCCCGCAAAGACCAAGCTGCCCATGATCGAGGATGCGCTGGCAGAGCATTGCGCCCTGCTGGAGCGCGTGTTCTCGGATGACGACGGCGAGTACGTGTCAGTCGTTTATCATAAAGCGGATGCTGCCGCGGTGCAGAGAGTGCTTGGTGAGCGCGGCTTTGCAAAAGCACCGCTCAAGGAGTTTTCGGAGCTGCCTCGTGCGGAATATGAAAAGAATAAGCGGGCGTGCGACGCGCTCAAGACTGAGCTTGCAGAGATCAAGCGGCGATTCACAAGGCTTGCGCACATCCTTGACGACATCGAGATGCTTTTCGACGTGGAAAGCTCCGAGCTGACCGTGGCGACTGCCAAGCAAAAGCTGGTAGAGACCGATTATCTGGTGCTGCTGCAGGGATGGGCGCCCGTGGCTCGTGTGGACAAGATTGCCGAGGCACTCTCGGCAGAGGAATGTGCCTTCGAATTTGAAGAGCCCGCCGAGGGCGAGGAGCCTCCGGTGCTGTTGCGTAATAATAAATTTGCGCAGAACTTCGAATGGGTGGTGGGCATGTATTCCTACCCCAAGTACGGCACGTACGACCCGACCATGATCATGAGTATCTTCTACTTTATCATTTTCGGTCTGATGTTTGCCGACGTGGGATACGGCGTGCTGCTGGCGCTGGGCGGATTTTTGATCCCGCCCATCATCAAGATGCGTGACGGCATGCGCCGCACCTTCAATATGTTCGGCTATTGCGGTATTGCGTGTGCAATATGCGGCGTGATCTTTGGTGGCTGGTTTGGTGATATGCCGTATGCCATCATGGTCAATCTGCTCGGACTTTACGAAACCACTGACGCAGCCATTGAGGCAGTTCCGTTCTTCAACGGTTTGCAGCTGTCGTTTGGCGGCGAGCCCATCATGCTCAATCCGCTCTCCAATCCCATGGCGTTTCTTGTGGTCTCTCTCGGCATTGGAGCTGTGCATCTGCTCGCAGGCATGGTCGTCAAGTTTGTGCTTCTGTGCAAGGACAAGCAGGTGTTTGCGGCCATCTTTGACGTGGGCTCGTGGCTGATCATCTTTGCGGGTATCGGCGTGGTATTCTTGCACAAAATCGCGGGCATTGTCATGATCGTGCTTGGCGTGCTAATGATCATCTGCACCGCAGGCAGAAGCGCCAAGAACCCCATTATGAAGTTCTTCAAGGGACTTTTGGGGCTTTACGACGCCATCAACTACGCAGCGGATCTGCTGTCTTATTCCAGAATTCTTGCGCTGGGACTTGCGTCTGCGGTCATTGCGCAGGTTGTCAATATGGTGGGCACCATGTTCGTGTCCGGCATTCCCGGATTTCTGATATTGCTGTTAGTCTCCCTGATCGGTCACACGGTCAATATGGCGCTCAACGTGCTTGGCTCGTTCGTGCATACCAGCCGATTGCAGTACCTGGAATTCTTCGGTAAATTCTTCGAGGACGGCGGCGAGGCATTTACGCCCATCGCACCCTCGGATCGCTATACGGATCAATAAAACGAATCATCTCAAAACATTAAGGAGAAATAAAATCATGAAAAAGACAATTCTTTTGACCATCGTTATGACCGCCATCCTGGCACTTGTTCTTTCTATCGGTACTTTTGCAGCAGAGGAGCCTATCGCTCCCATGGATCCCACTCCCATGGAGCCCGGCACTATGGATCAGCAGACCGAGCAGGAACCCAAGCTGCTCTCCATGATCTTCAACGGTGGCGCGCTGGCCATTCTCGGCGCGGCTTTGGCTGTCGGTCTTGCGGGCATTGGCTCTGCAAAGGGCGTTGGCATGGTTGGCGAAGCAACCGCGGGCCTGCTTTCCGAGAACCCCAACATGTTCGGTAAGGCTTTTGCACTGATGGCACTGCCTATGACCCAGGGTATTTACGGTCTGGTTATCGCGTTTTTGATCGTGTTCAAGTGCGGTCTGTTTACCGAAGGTATGGAAGGCCTGCTGTCTCTGACTGTGCAGGAAGGTGCTTACTATCTGATGAGTGCGCTGCCCATCGCTGTGGTTGGTCTGATCTCTGCGCTCAAGCAGGCAAGAGTATCTGCAGCGGGTATCAATCTGCTGTCCAAGCGCCCCGACCAGGTTGGTAAGGCGATCACCTCCGCAGCGCTGGTTGAAACCTACGCAATTTTTGCTCTGCTGATCTCGGTTCTGCTTGTACTGGTAGGCTGATATCGGCCGCTTGGTGGCAATGCCACACATAGAGATTGAGAATTGAGGGAAAAACATGACAGGACTTGAAAAAATCACATCCCGCATCATAGAGGACGCAAAGGCCGAGGCGCAGGAAATTCTGGACGAGGCGACCGAGCAAAGCCTGCGTATCCGTTCGGAGAATCTGGCGAGTGTGCAAGAGGCGCAGGATCGCTTGATTGAAAAGGCCGAAAAAGAGGGTGAGGCTTTTGTTGTAAGAGCTAAATCCAGCGCGGCCATGACCAGAAGGAACATCGAGCTTTCTGCCAAGAGCGAAATGATCGAGCGTGCGTTTTTCGGGGCAATGCGGGAGATTTACGATATGGACCGCGAGAAGTACGCTGCGCTGCTGCTCTCGCTTTTGTGCAAGACTCTGAGCGCACAAAGAGCATCCGAGACCGAAAGCATGCGCCTGTACGGCGAGGATATTGCGCCCGCATCTTACGAGCTGCTGCTTTGCGCGCGTGACCAAGCAGACGTAGCCGCTCCTTTGATGCAAAGCGTTAAGCAGGCTGCCGCAGTGGGAAAAATTCCCGCGGATATGGCTGCAAAGCTTAGCCTAAATCCCACTCCCATTGATATCGACGGCGGCCTTGTGCTGCGCTGCGGCGATATCGAAACCAACTGCACCTTCTCCATGATGCTCGCGGCCATTCGCCCCGAGTTGGAGCCCCGCGTGCAGCAGATCCTTTATAAGGATCACGTCAAAGCATAAGATTTTCAGAAAGGTTGAAAGACCCATGTCGAAAAATCCACAACAAACCGCATATATGTATGCGTCCTCCCGCGTGCGCGCGCTTGAAAACGGCATTGTGGGCAAGGATCGCATCGAGCAGCTGCTGGGTGTTGCCTCTATGGACGAGGCATACGCGCGACTTTCGGAGTTTGGCGTAGAGATTGTCAAGGATGCCGACGGCTGCGTGCTGGAGGAGCAGACGCTGCAGGGCATTCTTGCCCGCGCGCTTGGCGCTCTGATAGAGTCCGTGCCTGCGCCCGAGCTGTTTGACTTTTTGCGGTATCCGTACGATTGCCATAATATCAAGGCCGCGATCAAAAGCTATCTGCGAGGCCTTTCTCCCGCCGCCATGCTGTCGCCCCTGGGTACGGTGGACGCGGGAACGGTTGCCAAAATGCCGATCGAGGACGATTTTTCGCGCCTTCCCGAGGCAATGGCTAAAGGCGCACCGCTTGCCATGCAGGCATACGCCAAGACCGCCAATCCCAGGCAGATCGATCTGATTTTAGACAAGGCGTGCTATGCGGACATGCTGTCTTGCGCAAAAAAGAGCGGGGAGCCCTTCCATTTGCAGATGGTGCAGGCCAAGATAGACCTGACCAATCTTATGATCTGCCTGCGCCTTGTTCGCATCCGGGCAGGGGAGCAGGGGGAGCTTTTGCTTGATCGGGCGCTGCTTGACGGCGGTATCTTGGAAAAAGCTGCGCTGATGCGGGCGTACGGCGAGGGCGAGGTTGCCTTGATCGGCTGCCTTGTCGGTACCGTGTACGATAAATTCGCCCTCTCCTTGCGTGAGCAGGGTGGTACGGCTGCGGCGGCAGAGCGACTGGTGGACGATTATCTGATGGAGCTTGTACGCACGGTCAAGTACACCACCTTTGGCGCTCCCGTGCTCAGCGCTTACTTCTACGCGCAGGAATATGCCGTCAGAAATATCCGCATCGTGCTCGCGGCAAAGCGCGCGGGACTTGCGGCCGAAACCATTCGGGAAAGGATCAGGACAAGCTATGTATAAGATCGGAATGATCGGTGAGCGCGACAGCGTCATCGGATATATGGCACTTGGCTTTTCGGTGCACGAGGCAGAGGACGTGGACAAGGCACGCGTGCTGTTGCACACCTTGGCCAAGGACAGCGAATACGCCATCATTTTTATCGTGGAAAACTTCGCGATTGCCCTCGAGGAGGACATCGCAAAATATAAGGACGCCCCCACCCCCGCGATCATTTGCATCCCGGGCAAGCATGGAACCACCGGATACGGCCTTGAGCAGGTCAAGAACGCGGTGGAAAGAGCGGTTGGCGCGGACATATTGTTTAAGGAATAAGGAGTAATGGATATGGTAGAAGGAAAGATCCTCAAGGTATCCGGCCCGCTGGTCGTAGCGGAGGGCATGCGTGAAGCGAATATGTTTGACGTGGTCCGCGTAGGCAAGGACCGTCTGATCGGTGAGATCATTGAGATGCACGGTGACCGTGCGTCGATTCAGGTATACGAAGAAACCGCAGGCATCGGCCGAGGCGATAAGGTGGTATCCACGGGTGTGCCCTTGTCGGTTGAGCTGGGCCCCGGCCTTTTGACCAATATTTACGACGGCATTCAGCGTCCTCTGGAGGCAATCAGAGAAAGATGCGGTGCCAATATCTCCAAGGGCATTGACGAGCCCGCGCTGGATCGCGGCAAGTACTGGCATTTTACCCCCGCGCACGTGTTCGGTGATAAGGTTGGTCCCGGTGACGTTTACGGCACCGTGCAGGAGACCGAGGTCATTACGCATAAGATCATGGTGCTTCCCGGAGTCAGCGGCACTATCGTGGACTTAGTGGAGGGCGATTATCGCGTGACCGACCGCATCGGTAAGATCAAGCGCCCCGACGGCACCATCGAAGAGATCATGCTTTCTCAGAAGTGGCCTGTGCGTGTGTCCAGACCCTATCAGAACAAGCTGCCGCCGGAAACGCCCATGATCACCGGTCAGCGGATCATCGATACCCTGTTCCCCATGGCCATGGGCGGTACTGCCTGCGTGCCCGGGCCGTTCGGTTCCGGTAAGACCGTTGTGCAGCATCAGCTGGCCAAGTGGAGCAATGTGGATC
>CAZCRV010000042.1:0-12337 GCA_964501175.1 uncultured Clostridium sp. | reverse complement strand
ATGCTCCCATCTCCCACTTAGATACGGCCTGAGCAGAAATATTTAGCGAAGTAGCCAACTGCTCTTGCGTCAGATTTCTTGATCTGCGAAGCTCACGAATTTTGTTACCGAGATTCATATACGTTCTCCTTTGATTGTATTCGGAGGCGCCTTCCGTGTTTTAATTATAACATGGGGGCAAAGTAAAGTCAAACATCCCATTTTTGAATTATTTCAACTGTTGGTTGGGGCGGTTGAATATATCCGTAACTCAATGACGCTTTGCATCGTTGATGGGGTTCTGAGCCATGGCGAGTGTTAGGGACGAGGGGGCTCAGAACCCGAATTTGCGGATATTGCTTGTTTTTCGTTATTACTCAACCGCGCAAATGTAACCAAACACCGCGTTGCGGTGTTTGGTGGGGTTCTGAGCCGGTACGGCTGCAGCATAACAGAATAAGGGGTACGCATCGCGTACCCCTTATTCTGTTATGGTGGAGACGAGGGGGCTCGAACCCATGACCTCACGGATGTGAACCGTGCGCTCTGACCAACTGAGCTACGCCTCCGGACGCTTGGTATTATATCACAAATACCGGCGCTTTGCAACCCCTTTTTGAAAATTTTCCAAAATAATTTATTTGGAAAACAACTCGGGATTATATCTGTAAATATCCTGGTTATCGATGTCTACACTTGGGATAATGATAGGCAGAATTCCCGTCGTCGAAGAAATCGTAGAAACGGCTGCTCTTGCAAATGGATACAGCTGCTTAAAGGACTCCTTATGCAAAAGCTCCTTATCCTGCTCGGAAACAATTTCAAAGATGCCAACCATGGTCATATCCACACTCAAGGTATCCGGGTTCTCCTGATCCGTCACACAGATCTTCATTTCCCCACGGCAGGTATTGTTATTACCAAATTTCACCTGATAAGTATACTTTGTTTCCAACTTGGACTTCCCTGTGGCCGTTGCGTGATTCTGAAACTTCAGATCGGTGATACGGTAAGTTTTTAAGATAAGCGCGTTCATGTTTTCCTCCCAAGGTAAGATGAAAAAAGAGGCCGTGGCCTCTTTTTTCATAAAGACATTGCGTATATAGATTACAGATACTTCTTGATGGTGTCGGAAGCCTCTTCAACGGGAAGCGAAGAAGTCATGACAATGTTAACGTTCATCTTGGAGCAGAGCTCGTCAACAGCAAGAACCATTTTCTCAAAAGCAGCGCGGTCCTCGTTGCAGATCTTCAGCGCGGAATCTACAAACAGATCGGAAACGTCATGGTTGCTTGCGAGAATGCCGGCGATAAAGCCGTACAGAGCCTCAGCGTCGAATACCAGATATTCGTTGGTATTGATCAGTCTTGCCTGGTACTTGATGTCGTATCTCAGTTTTACGCCCTTTTCAATGCAAACCACGTCGCCGTGAGTCTTGGAAAGAGCGTCGTTAACCAGTTCAATCAAAGTCTTTGTTTTTCCGGTGCCTTTTACACCAATCAGCAATTTGAGCATGTATTTAGTCCTCCATTGTATGCTTTATTACATTATACAGCATAATTTGAAATATTACAAGACCTTTTTGAAAATTTATCCCAGTCTTGCCTCAAGTTTTTGCTTCATTTCCTCATATCCGGGCTTTCCGAGCAGCGCGAACATGTTTTTCTTGTACGCTTCAACGCCGGGCTGGTCAAAAGGATTGACACCAAGCATATATCCTGAGATCGCGCAAGCCAGCTCGAAGAAGTAGATCATATAGCCCAGCGAATACGCACTGCGATCCTTGACCTCAAGCAGAATATTGGGTACACCACCGTCCACGTGTGCAAGCAGAGTTCCCTGCATTGCCGTCTTCTTGACAACGTTAAGATCAACGCCGGACAAGAAGTTCAGACCGTCCACGTTTGCGGGATCGTTTGGAATCTCAAAGGTAACGTCGTTGTTCTCAATAGAAATTACCGTCTCAAACAAATTGCGCATACCGTCCTGGATATACTGACCAAGAGAATGCAGGTCGGTTGAGAAAATAACGGATGCCGGGAAAATGCCCTTCTGATCCTTGCCTTCGCTCTCGCCGTAAAGCTGCTTCCACCATTCGTTGAACATCTGTGCATAGGTTTCATAGCCAACCAAAATCTCGGTGGTCTTGCCCTTTCTGTACAGAATATTACGGATAGCCGCATACTTATAGCAATCGTTCTTGCAGATGCAATCATCGGAGTAAGCCAGTCTTGCATCGTCCGCACCCTTCATCAGAGCGTCGATGTCAATACCTGCAACCGCGATAGGCAAAAGGCCAACAGCAGTCAGCACCGAGAATCTGCCGCCAACGTCATCGGGCACCACAAAAGTCTGGTAACTCATCTGATCGGAAAACGCCTTGAGCGTGCCCTTCTGACGGTCTGTAGTGACAAAGATTCTCTCCTTAGCACCTTCCACGCCGTACTTATCCTCCAGCATATTGCGGAATACGCGGAAAGCAATAGCAGGCTCGGTGGTAGTACCCGACTTGGAGATAACATTGATGCAAACGTCCTTACCCTCGCAAATGCTCAACAGCTCAGCAATCGATGCTGCGCTGATATTGCAGCCGGCAAAATAGATATCGGGGGTATCCTTCTTCAAGCTGTTATAAAGCGGTGACTTCAGATACTCGATGACAGCGCGTGCACCAAGATAAGAGCCGCCAATACCAATGACGATAAATACGTCGCAGGATTTTTGAATTTTTTGTGCGCAGGTCTTGATCGCTGCAAATTCCTGCTTATCGTAGTCGTCGGGAAGTGTAGTCCAGCCAAGGAAATCGTTGCCAAGGCCCGATCTTTCCACCAGCATCTTATGTGCTGCACTTACCTGAGGTTGAATTGCGGAGTATTCCTGGTCAAGGATAAAACCGTTCAAATAATTATCATTCAATCTGATTGCCATTGATATACCGCCTTTTTTCTGATTATTCGCCGTTTGGCGTCTACCTATATTATACTCCATTCCTCTCCTTTTTTCAAGTACCGAAATGCGTTTTTCACACTAAATCAAAAGAAATTTTGCAATGATTCTGCAAAGCACCTCTCCAAAACGAATTTTTTCAATATCCTGATCGGAAAGTATACTCACGCAACCGATTTGTTCGTTATCAATGGAATAAACAACCTTACCAAGCTTATCTCCCTTATGTACTGGAGCAGTAAAGTATTCGCTGTCCAACTCTGCGTGCTCCTGCACTTTTGCAACTTGATCCTTAGGTAATACACAATAGAACCCCTGATATTGCGCTTGAACCGTGTCCAAGGATCCGCCTTTTACTGGGATACCCGTTAAGACACCGGGATCTTTTGCAAAAAGCGCATAGTTCGCAAAGCCCCAATCGAACAATTGCGTAGCAATATGGTTTCGTGTATCTCTGTTCTCCGCCCCCATGACAACGCATATCAAAGTCATGCCATCGCGCTTTGCAGTTGCGCTGACGCAAAAGCCGGCCTTTGCCGTCGATCCTGTTTTCAAACCGTTACAACCGTTATAAAAGCGCACCAATCTGTTAGTATTGGTCAGACCAAAAGCCCCGTCGCGAATGGTGTCCATCCAGATAGAACTGTATTCCAAAATCTTTTCATGCTTGATCAGCTCACGCGACATAATTGCAATATCTCTTGCAGAGGTATAGTGATTGAGGGTAGTATCGTCAAGACCATTTGTATTTTCAAACTTGGTGTTCTGCATATCCAGCTGCATGGCTTTTTCATTCATCATCTTGACAAAGGACTCCTCGCTCCCTGCAATGTGCTCAGCAAGGGCCAAAGCGGCATCGTTTGCGCTGGCTATGACCACGCTTTTGATCATATCCTCAACGCTCATGCGCTCGTTTTCCTTGAGATAGATCTGTGAGCCGCCCATAGAGCATGCGTGAGCGCTCGCGCTGACCATGTCGTCCCAATCAATCTTGCCCTGCTCAATTGCCTCCATGACCAAAAGCAGCGTCATAATCTTGGTTACGGATGCAGGAGGCAGCCCCTCGTCTGCATTGTACTCATACAGTACCGTGCCTGTTTTGGCTTCCATCAGAATAGCTGATTTGCACGCAATATCTCCTTCAAATGTCACAGAAGTATCAACCGCATTATCATTTTTCGCACTTTCATCACTCATCCACACAGAATCCGAACTTGCACATACCGAAGTCGTAAGTATGCAAATCAATAAGGATAATGTCAATAGCTTTATAATGGTTTGTTTTTTATGCATCTTTCATACACCGCCTTTCGTTGCAATATATGAAAGAAAGCGTTCTGTTATGTAAAAAAGCCACTCCACAGAGTGGCTTTTATTGATTATTTTACATAGAACTTGAATTCTGTCGTGGTATTGTACAGATCCCCCGCTCGGAGCACGCAATTGGTAAACTCCGGATGGTTAGGGCTGTCGGGCATAATCTGCGTTTCAAGGCAGAAGGCGTTCTGAGTTGCCTTGCGGTAGCCGCCAAAGAACGGGTGTCCGTCATCAGTCAAGAAGTTACCACTATAGAACTGTACACAAGGTAGATCGGTACGAACGTCCATAGCTCTACCGGTCTTGGGATCAAATGCCGTTACAACACGCTTGATCTTGCCGTCATAGTTCTCAAAGCACCAGCAATGGTCATATCCGCCTGCAATCTTCAAATCGCGATCATACGCAAAGAAATCCTTTCCGATCGGCTTGGCTTGTCGGAAATCAAACGGCGTGCCCGCAACAGATGCAATCTCGCCCGTAGGAATCAGATTGTCGTCTGTTTTAAGATATCGGTCGGCATCCATCTGAAGCTCATGATCAAAGATCTTACCGGATGCAAAACCAGACAAATTGAAATATGCGTGGTTCGTCATACTGATCACGGTTGCCTTATTGGTCATTGCCTTATAGTCAATGGCAAGAGTATCATCCTCGGTGATGCGGTAGGTTACTGTAATGGTCAGCTCGCCCGGGAATCCCTCTTCCATGTCGGGAGAGATCATGGAAAAATACACGCTGGGTTGTGTGGTGTCCGAATAAGAGGACGCCCAAAGCTTGTGGGAATAGCCAATCTTACCGCCGTGCAGGGTATTCTTTCCGTTGTCATTGGGATACAGTTGATATCTTTCGCCGTCAAGCACAAAGCTTGCGCCACCGATTCGGTTTGCGTATCTGCCAACCAAAGCGCCCACGTAGCCGTCGGAATTCATCAGATCGGTAAGACTGTCATAGCCACATACAACGTTTGTAAAGCAACCGTTACGATCGGGCGTCTCAATGCCCATCAGCGTGCCACCAAACTCGCAAACCTTAACGCGAATACCGCCTGCATGATGTTGAAGTGTGTAGCAGTATACTTCTTGCCCATCAGGCATCAATCCGAATAGTTCTTTCGTTACCATCTTTTATTCTCCGTATCCGTCGGGATTCATGGACTGCCAACGATAAGCGTCCTCGCACATGCGGTTGATATCAAACTTTGCCTTCCAGCCAAGCACCTTTTCAGCCTTGGTGGGGTCTGCATAGCAGGTAGCAATGTCGCCGGGACGACGCTCTACAATACGGTAAGGCAGGGGCTTGCCGGTTGCCTTTTCAAATGCGTGAACCACCTCAAGCACCGAGTAGCCCTTGCCGGTACCGATGTTGAAGTACTCAATTCCCTCTTGGCTAAGAGCAAGCTCAAGTGCGGAAAGGTGAGCCTGCGCAAGGTCTACGACGTGAATATAGTCACGCACACCGGTTCCGTCGGGGGTGGGATAGTCATTGCCGTATATGCGCAGATATTCTCGCTTACCGGATGCAACCTGGGTAATATAAGGCAGCAGGTTGTTGGGAATGCCGTTGGGATCTTCACCGATCAGACCGCTTTTGTGCGCACCGATGGGATTGAAATAGCGAAGAATCGAGATTCTCCAGGCAGGATCGGCAATATAGGTGTCCTTGAGAATGCGCTCGATCATGTGCTTGGTCTCCCCGTAAGGATTGGTGGTGTTGCCCGTTGGGAAATCCTCACGGATCGGCACGGTTGCGGGATCTCCGTAGACAGTTGCGGATGAGCTGAATACGATAGTCTTGACACCATGCTCCTTCATAGAATTGCAAAGATTGATGGTACCGGTCAGATTGTTGTGATAGTACGCAAGAGGCATGCTGACCGACTCGCCAACTGCCTTCAGACCTGCAAAGTGAATGCAGGAATCAATGTCGGGGCACTCGTCAAACATACGGTCTACAGCGGGCTTATCTAACAGGTCAATTTCATAAAATCTGAAGCTCTTGCCGGTGATCTGCTTGATGCGATCCAGCACGCAGGGCTTACTATTCGAGAAGTTATCAAGAATAACCAGGTCGTATCCTTTATTCAAAAATTCTACTGCAGCATGAGAGCCGATATAGCCTGCGCCGCCTGTAATAAGAACTGCCATATCTAAATCCTCCGTTTTACAAATACTTTTGAATGATCAGGTGCATCTGATCCATTTTTTGCTCCATGTCAGCAACCAACTTGAACTGGTTGCGTGCACGGTCCAGGTTGTGCTGCGAGTATGCCGTTCTGAAATAGGTATCACCGTTAAGATAGTCGGTCAAAAAACGGATCCCTGTTTCTAAGGTAAGTATGTATGCACCCATTGGCAAGGAACGGATTTCTTCCTCGGTCAAGGAGTGATCCAAGCCGTCAATGAATCCCTTGGCAAACGAGTCAAACATTTCGAGTCGGACATAGACCTTGTCAAGATCGGTCTCATCCTCTGCGGCGGACGAAGCGCCAAAGCGGATACTGTCGCCAAAATCCGCAAGCACAGAGCCGGGCATGACGGTATCGAGATCGATAACGCAGATTCCCTCGCCGGTTTCATTGTCAAGCATGATATTATTTAGCTTGGTATCGTTATGCGTAACGCGGAGCGGAATCCTGCCGTCTGCAATACGCTCGTTGATGTAGCTGCACGCATCCTTTCTCTCAAGCACGAATGCGATCTCATCGCGTACCTGATCGCGTCTATTTGCTGTATTCTTCTCAATTGCAGTCACAAGCTGCAAAAGTCTGTCTTCTGTGTTGTGGAAGTTGGGGATTGTTTCATACAACACCGATGCATCAAAGTCAGCGAGCTGCTTCTGGAAATTGCCGAATGCCTTACCGACCTTAGTAAACATTTCCTCGGATTCAACCGCTTGGTAACAAGTAGCGTTTTCAACAAATTCATACGCACGCCAGTACTGACCTTCTTCATCCGTGTAGGAATAGTGTCCTGCATCTGTGTAAACGACGTGTAACGTACCTCGAACACTGTCACCACCCTGGGCGATCAGCTTGTTTTCTATGTGCTTGGTGACGTGAACGATATTCTCCATGACCTCATCCGGCTTCTTGAAAATGGAGGTATTCACGATCTGAAGAACGTAGCGGTGAAGTCCTTCGTCCGACGCACAATCAACAAAGTATGTTGAATTGATATGTCCCGTCGTGCATTCGGTCACAGAAATGGGTTCGCCGACCAATTGAAACTTATCGGCGATCAGAAATATTTTTGCCTTATTCATGGTTTTCCTTTCAATATATCAGTGAAAATCAATTCCAAAGTGTATTCGGGTAAAAGCCGTCTTGAATCATGGCTTGGATGGACTGCTTGACGTATTCTTTATCCTCAGCATACGTTACGCCATACCATTGCGCGTCGGTAGCATATACGCGAACGTCGCACTCTCCTGCTTTCATAAAGTCATCAATCGCGCCGGGCAGATAGTATTCGCTCTTGAGCTCGTTTCCCCGTTTTTCAAGAAAATCAGCAAACCCTGCAGAAATTTTCGGGATCACGCCGGGGGTAAGTCCCCAAAAATTCATGGAAACAACGGTCGACGCGGGCAGCTCTACCCATTCACCTTGCTCATTCTTATATGCTGCATCATTCCCCTGCTTCTTGATATCAGTTCGCTCAACAACAGAAGAAAGCATACCGTCACGGTCAACCGAGCACTCGCCTCTGGAAACCGTTCCGCTGTCCGTCAGGGTATTGCCAAGTCGGTAACCTACCATACAGTAATGCTCACCTTTGCTTAGGTTGCGCAGATGCTCAGCAGCCTTAAAGAATGCGTCTCTTCCATAAAAATCATCCGAATTGATAACTGCAAAGCTCTCAGTCAGATATTCGCGTGCTGCGTAGATCGCATGCGCAGTTCCCCAGGGCTTTGTGCGTCCTTCGGGTGGCGTAAAACCATTCGGAAGGTCGTTTAGATCCTGGAAAGCATAATATGTCTTGATATGCGGAGATACTCGCTTTCCAACAGTCTCAGAAAATGTCTCGTAATTCTCTTTTTTGATGATAAATACAACCTTATCAAAGCCTGCCTTGATGGCGTCGTAGACGGAAAAATCAATGATAAATTCACCGTTTTCTGTCATAGGGTCAATCTGCTTGAGTCCGCCGTAACGAGAGCCCATACCGGCGGCTAAAATTGCCAATATCATAGTGTGCCTCCAATCAGCCTTATTATTACATTATCAATATTATACTACATGACAGATGAAATTGCAATAAGATTGTGTGAATTTTCAAAACATTTCGTTCTTTTCCCATTGACAATGTCATGTGCTTTGTGTATAATATAAGTGTCTCATATGATACACCGGGAGGGCGAATGGAATACCTATACGATATACTGGAGAAGCTCCCGATCACAAAAGGAGCAAGCAAACAGAACATTGAGCATGCATGCCATATCCGTCAACCTATGCATAGCAAATATGACAAAGGAGAAATCATTTTTTCTCCCGGACAGTTGACTGAGCAGTTATGCGTGCTGTGTAAAGGACAGGCAACTGCTTACAGCGCGGATGACGGTCACACAGTCATGCTCAGAAGCTTCAAGCCTTATGAAATTTTCGGCATATCCAATCTCTATACCAATCTTCCCTTCGCAACAAGAATCGTAGCTGCCACAACATGCGAGGTTTTGATTCTTGACAAGGAATTTTTGACTTATCTGATTGATCACGACACACGTGTGCGATATCAGTATATCGGATTCCTTGCCGAAAAAACACTCTATCTCAATCAGAAGATAGCCTGTCTGACCGCAGGCTCTGCTGAAAAAAGATTAGCATATTGGCTTGATTCAAAAGCATCCGCGGACGTTCTTGTATTGGAAATCCCAATGAATGCGCTTTGCACTATGCTTGATATGGGCCGCGCTTCCTTATATCGTGCGTTTGATCAACTTGAAAAAGACGGTTTTATCAAACGTGACGGAAAAGTAATTCGTTTGTATCACCGAGAAGACATGTTATCATTTTATCATGAACAATAAAGAAAGGACCAAAAACATGAAAACCACCAAGTTTATCTCACTTTTACTGATCGCCCTGATGCTCTGCACCGCTTTTGTTGCGTGCAAAAATGCTGAAGAACCTGCAGACATTCCGAATGTCATGGTGCTCAACGGCACCACAGGCTTTGGGATGGCAAAGCTGATTTCTGATAAAACAAATGGTGCGACCGCTTACCCCTACAATATTTCGGTTGAAACCGATGCTTCCAACATCACAGCTGCCCTGATCAGCGGCAACTGCGACATCGCTGCTCTGCCAACAAATGCTGCTGCCAACGTTGCACAAAAGACCAACGGCGGCATTAAGGTGATTGCCGTCAATACGCTGGGCGTACTTTACGTCATGAGCAACAAGGACACGCAAAGCATTGCGAGCTTCGAAGACCTGCGTGGTAAAACCGTTTATTGCCCCGCACAAAACCCCACGTTCTTATTCAAGGCGGTTTGTGAAGCAAACGGCTTGGTTGTTGGCCAGGATATCATCATTGATAACACTTACGCGCAGCCCGCAGACCTGCGCACCGCGCTGGTTTCGGGCGTGATTGATCTTGCCGTTCTTCCCGAGCCTATGGTAACCATCGCAAAGAGCGCCAACGCTTCCCTGACCGCATCTCTTGATCTGACCGCAGAATGGGAAAAGCATTTCCCCAAGGATTCCCTGATGCAGGGCTGCGTCGTTGTTCGCACCGAATATCTTGAGAAAAACGAAAAGGTTGTCAAGAAATTCTTAGAAGAATACAAGGCATCCATAGAATTCGTCAATAAGAATCCTGCAGAAGCAGGCGATATGATCGTTGCTGCCGGCATTTTTGCGCAGGCACCCGTTGCTGCAAAGGCTATTCCCAATTCCAATATCTGCTATATCGATGGCCGGGAAATGAAGGCAGGCCTTGAAAAATTCTACGAAGTCCTGCTCAAGACCGCGCCTGCTTCCATAGGCAATGCGCTTCCCGCAGAGGACTTCTACTACGTCCCCTGATCTCTTTATGAAACGAGTACTGAAATATTCACTGATCGTCCTGTTTTGGATCGGCGTTTGGTGGCTTGTATCCGCGATTGTGGGCTTGCCTCTGATATTACCCTCTCCGCTTGACGTGCTTGTCAAGCTTGGCACCATGGCCACCACTGCTGTATTCTGGCGAGTCTTGTTCACAAGTACCGTGCGAGTGACTATCGGCATTACTCTTTCCTACATTGGCGGATTTTTGCTGGCCATTCTCTGCCATAGGATCAGATTGATCTATGATCTGATGCTGCCGGTCATCTCTGTGATCAAAACCACCCCTGTATCTTCATTTATTCTGATCGCGCTCGTTTTTTTCAATCGTGATCTCATTCCGGGCGCGATTGCAGCGCTCATGGTGCTTCCGGTTGTGTTTTCCAATACAATGGAAGGCCTCTTGTCGCCCAATCCCGCGTTGCTCGAAACCGCGCAAGCTTACAAACTAAGCTTTACCGATCGCGTTCGCTGTATATGGATTCCAACGCTGCGCCCGTTTTTGATCTCCGCTGCAGGTGCTTGCGCAGGCCTTGCGATCAAGGCAGGCATTGCTGCCGAGGTACTGATATGCCCTGAGGTTTCTGTTGGCAAATATATGTACCTCTCCAAGCAAAATATGGAGTACGTGGAGCTATTTGCATGGACAGTCGCAATCGTCATTTTCAGTTTCCTTGTTGATCTTGCATTCAAGCAAATCCTTAGCTACGTCAAGAAAACGACGCGAAAGGAGGGCGTGAGCAATGAAAATTCATGATTTACACTTCTCTTTTGCAGATAGCGTGATTTTTGACGGTCTTGATATGGAAATCACCGATGGAAAAATTACAGCAATAATGGCTCCCTCAGGAAAAGGAAAATCCACACTGTTGCGCTTGATGGCCGGTTTAATACAACCACAGAGCGGCAGTATCGACATCGGTGATCAAAAGGTTGGTATTATGTTTCAAGAGCCTCGTTTGTTCGGACAGTTGACTGCTTTACAGAACGTTATGCTTGTCATCAAGCAAAAGCACGGTAAGAAAGAGCGCGCACTTGAGCTTCTTGATGCCTTTGGCATTGCGGATGCAGCCGATAAGTATCCGGATGAACTTTCAGGAGGCATGGCAAAGAGGGTCAGCCTTGCAAGAGCAATCGCCTACAACCCCGATATTCTGCTTTTAGACGAGCCATTTTCAGCACTTGACTCGGATACAAAAAAACAAATTATTGCTCAAACAAAGCTCCTTGTTGACGGCAAAACCGTGATTCTTGTTACGCATGATCTCGCAGAGGCACATGCCTTTGCAGACTACACTATAACTTTAATCGAGTAGGGGAGAAAACCTCTCCCCTCTCACACCACCGTATATGCCGTTCGGCATACGGCGGTTCAATTCAAAATTAAACATGTGCTACCTGTAGGTAGTAATCCGAAAGACTGACTAAGCCTCGCTTGGTCAGTCTTTCTTTAGAAATGGCTCTTACTACACAAGTCTTTTTCACGACCCATTGGTATCTGTCACCACAATTTGCTGTGAGCCGTGCCAAATCCCAGATATTTGAGCTTGCTCGGCGGTGTTACCTTGGTTTTAGTGGCATTCACCTTTAGTCCGAGTTTCCTCTCGATCCAGTTCGTAACGGAATACATGACCCTCGTTGCCGCCGCTTTGCTTTTCAATACGATGACCACATCATCTGCGTATCGCACGAAATTCAAGTGACGGTTATCCAGTTCATAATCGAGTTCGTTCAGCATGATGTTGCTGAGCAGAGGGGATAGATTTCCGCCTTGGGGGGTTCCGACATCGGTTGGTTCGTATTGGCCTTGGTTCATGACACCCGATTTCAGATACTTCCGTATCAGACTTTCGGTATCTCCGTCGTGTATCACTCTCCTGACATAACTCATCAACTTGTCTTGCGGTACGTTGTCAAAGAATTTCTCAAGGTCAATATCCACTATCCATACAAATCCGTCGTTGAACAATTCCAGCAACCTCACGATTGCAAATCTTTTCATGAAAATCATCTGAGTCCGTTTGCAAAGACCCAAGAATAAAACTTCTC